>CADAOA010000015.1 GCA_902789435.1 uncultured Bacteroidia bacterium
ACAGAGGCCGAGTGGGAATATGCAGCCCGTGGAGGAAACAAGAGCAAGGGTTTCAAATATGCCGGAAGCGACAATGTTGAAGATGTTGCCTGGTGCGGCGACACCGAAAGCGGAACCCATCCCGTAAAAGGAAAGGCTCCAAATGAACTGGGTATCTACGACATGAGCGGAAATGTAGATGAATACTGCTCTGATGAATATGCTCCTTACTCAGAAGAGAGCCAGACCAGCCCTAAGGCGGAAGTGGAAGAATCCCCGGGCCAGGTAACCCGTGGAGGAAACTTCTGCGACGACTCAGCCCCTGACTGCAGGGTTTCCAAGCGAGGCTATTCCGCTGGATACGTATTCGGAAGCCTCGGTTTCCGCGTTGTTATGACTATTGACAAATAATTATTAATCAAAAACATAAAGAATATGAAAAAGATTGCTTTACTTTCAATCATCGCACTGGCAGTTGCCGTAATTTCCTGCAAGTCTAAAAGCGCTGAGAACGCTGACCAGCCTAAGGACAATACCGAAATCGTCAAGGGCTTTGTTCCCGAGTGCATGGAGGCTCTGGTAAATGCTGACTGGGACGCTGTTCCACAGGAACTGCTCGACGCTATGGGAATGAAACCTCTCAACTCGTTCAAGCAAGAGGTGAAGGATGCCCAAGTAGACAACTTGCAATACTATTTCGGAAAGGGTGCCGAGGTTGAACTCGACAACGAAGGTCATGCCGTCAAGATCACCGACAAGGATGACGATGCTGTTGTAATCTATCTCACAGCCGAGTCTGTAGCTTACGGAACCATCGGTTTCCGCAGTGAGGCCGACTATAACGAATTCCTCAAGAAAGCCCAGGCTATCAAGGAAAGCAAGGAGAAAGCCGGCCAGGAGGTGGATATGGAGTTCGTAGGCATTGGCAAGAATGTAGGAAGCGAAGACCGCGGATATGATGAAGGCGAGTGGTACTTTGTGGAATACACTTATAACAAGTAATACCCTTCAGAAAAAATGAAAAAGTTTTTTTTGATGACAGTGGGGCTTCTTGTGGCTTTGGCCGTGAGTGCCCAGACCTATAACAATCCGAGTCAGAAACCAAATGACAAAAGGATCAGGATAACCAAGGTCGAAAGAACGTCAAATGCCACGATAGTCTATCTGAAATATACTTCAAACAGCGCAGACGCGTGGAGCTGCATCGATGCCTATCCTTATCTGAAAGACGATGCCACTGGCAAGAAGTATCAGGCGACAGATGCCTTGAATTTCAAATGGGGCACAAAGTACAAAGGCGGAAACTCCACGTATAAGATCGAGTTCCCTCCGCTGCCGAAAAAGACCACCTCTGTGACATTCAGGGAAGCGGCTGGAGTTCAGAATCCTTTTGTCATCAGCAACATTGCTTTGAAGTCCCAAGGCCAGCAGAAGAAAAGCACCGCGTCTAACGCTAAAAAGCAGACATCTTCAAGCGGGTCAAAGACCTACAACAACCCTAGACAAACAACCAACAACAAGAATATAAAGGTTACAAAAGTCATAAGGACCAAAGAGTATACTATCGTACACTTTACTTATAACATTACCCAGTATGCCTTTGAAGGAAGACCGCTAAGCGCTTCCAGAATGTCTCTGGTTGATGATGATACGGAAGATGTATACAAGGCAAAGAAGCCGTTGAATTTCACTAACGACAAATATTACGATGTGGGAAACTATACTTTTAAGGTTCAGTTCCCGCCTCTGCCAAGAAACGTTTCCGTCGTCAGATTCAGGAGTGTCAGATATAAGAATGACCCGGGAGCCTATGAAGCCTGGAGGGTAGTGCTTCAATTACCTCCGCCTGCGGAAGAGTCCAGAAGCAACAGCCGTAGCAGCGACAAGACCGTCAATATCAATGTGTATTAACCGTCAGCCACTGTGACAGTGGACAAAAAGAAAAAGACCGGCGCCAATGGCATCGGTCTTTTCTTTTCCTGGTTAGGGATGATTATTCTCACTTCCACTTCTTGAGGATATCTGAAAGCTTTGTAACCGGCTCACCGCTGATTTTGTCGATGAATGCCTGAGCTGCCTTTTCATCGTAAGGCTTATCACAATCGTCCGTATAAACCTTCTTTCCATCCTTCTCGGTGACGGTGAACAATAGCTGGAAACCTTCATCTTCGGTTTTCTCAAAATATGTGGTCCGGTCTAAACCCTTAACGATAACGGCATTACCCTGGAAAGAAACCTCCTGGCCTTCGCAGACAGGGATTCCGTCAAAATTCTCGATATCTTTGATATCCTTGAAAAAATATAGAAGGTATTCCTCCTTGCCGTCTTCCGTACCTATCAATACATAGTCACCTGCAAGATAGTAGTTGGCGATTTTCTTGTCCTCACCATAGCTTAAAACCCACAAAGTCTGGATATCCTCCTGGTGGGCCTTGAACTTGTTTTCAGCAGCACTCACCAGAGCTGCGTCCGGATCTGTAGCTGCAGGCTGCTCTTTAGGTTTGCTGTTGCATGACACAAGAGCCAGGCCTAAAACCATCATTGAAACCAAAACGGTTTTTGTCATTACTTTTTTCATTGCTGATATTGATTAATATTGTTGCCCCGATATGTTTGACTATGCAAAAATAGCAAATAAATTTCCTAAATTTGCGTCCAAACATTCCAGGTATGAAAATCAAGAAGGCGGCATTCGCAGGAAGCAGCACCACCTTGAAAGGCAGGCCGGGCAAAAGACTCCCGGAAATAGCTTTCATAGGGCGCTCCAACGTGGGAAAGTCTTCCCTGATAAACATGCTGTGCTCTGGCGCCGAGAAAATCACCAAGGGCAAGGAACTGGCCCGCACCAGTTCTTCTCCCGGCAAGACAATCTCCATAAACCATTTCCTTATCAACGACAGCTGGTACCTTGTTGACCTGCCGGGATACGGCTACGCCAAGATTTCCGGCAAGATGAGGGACGAGCTGGCCAGGATGAACAACGAGTTCATAGGAGAATCCCAGGAACTGGCCACACTGTTCGTCCTGCTGGACTCCCGACACACCCTCCAGCAGATAGATCTAGACTTTATTACGGCCCTGGGTGAAGAAGGTATTCCTTTTTCCATTATCTTTACAAAATCAGACAAGCCGAAAAAAAGTGAGCTGGAAAAGAATATCGCGAGTGTAAAGAAAACTCTGTCAGAGTATTGGGAGGAACTCCCCCCGATATTTGTCAGTTCGTCTGAGAAAGGAACCGGAAAAGAGGAGATAATCTCCCACATGGAACAGGTGCTGAACCTGTTCAAGGAGGCCAAAAAGGCACAGGAGAAGGCAAACAAATGAATCGCTGAGAACTATTTGAATTATATAAAACAAGAATATGGAACATCCAATCAAGATTTTCTCAACCAGAAACTCCAGATACCTGGCTGAGCGAATTTCAAAATCGCTTAATCTGGAACTTGGCAAATCTGATGTTACCGTCTTCAGCGACGGAGAATTCCAGCCTATATACCTGGAAAGCGTCAGAGGCGTGGCTGTATTCATCGTCTGCTCGACTTTCCCGCCGATGGAAAACCTTATGGAACTGCTGCTTATGATTGACGCGGCAAAGAGAGCCTCCGCATACAAGGTGGTGGCCGTCATGCCGTACTTCGGATGGGCAAGGCAAGACCGCAAGGACCGTCCGAGAGTGTCCATCGGAGCAAAGCTGGTGGCAAACCTGCTGGCAGCCTCCGGTTGCGACAGGATAATGACCGCAGACCTTCACGCAGACCAGATCCAGGGCTTCTTCGACTTCCCGGTTGACCATATCTACGCAAGTTCCATATTCCTGCCGTATCTGAGAAGCCTGAAGCTGGAAGACCTTTCAATAGCCGCTCCTGATATGGGAAGCGCCAAGAGAGTGAACGCCTACTCCAGGATTATCGGATGCCCTATGATCATCTGCCACAAGAGCAGGGAGAGGGCTAATGTGGTTGGCTCCATGACAGCCATAGGAGAAGTTGAGGGACGTAACATCGTGATCGTGGACGATATGGTGGACACTGCCGGCACTCTCTGCAAGGCAGCCAGCATGCTCGTGGACAAGGGAGCGAAGAGCGTAAGGGCTCTGGCAACCCACCCTGTTCTCTCTGGAGCAGCTTACGAGCACATCGCATCCTCCCCTCTTGAGGAACTGGTTGTAACTGATACAATTCCTCTCAGGGCACCTGAAGGAGCAGACACAAGCAAGATCAAGGTTATCTCCGTGGCAGAGCTCTTCGGAGACGTCATAGACAAGGTTTACAGGGACAAATCCTTCGGGAATACTTTGATGTACTAATTTATATTCCCCGATTATGCTGATCCACAAAGAATTCACGATTGAAGAAATAAGGCGGAAGCTGGTTGATGGCATCCGAAGTTATTTTGAAGGATGCGGTATGCAGAAGGCCGTCCTGGGCCTGAGCGGCGGAATAGACTCCGCTGTAGTTGCCGCCCTGGCCGTAGAGGCCCTGGGAAAAGAGAATGTCCACGGCATTATGCTTCCGAGTGACTTTTCCACCCTCCATTCCGTCCAGGATGCTGTGGACCTGGCAGAGAATCTGGGAATAGATTATGAAGTAGTGCCGATTTCCGAGATCTACCACAAATTCATGAAGTCCCTGGAACCGGTTTTCAAGGAAAGGAAAGAGTGGAGCGTCACGGAAGAAAACCTCCAGGCCAGAATCAGGGGAACCATACTGATGGCCTATTCCAACAAATTCAACGCACTGCTGCTGAACACATCCAACAAAAGCGAGCTGTGTACCGGATACGGCACCCTCTACGGAGACCTTGCCGGAGCGATGATGGTTATCGCTGACCTCTACAAGGGAGATGTCTATGAGCTTGCCTATGATATAAATCGGGAGGAGGAAATCATCCCGGTTTCCACCATGACCAAGGCGCCGAGCGCGGAACTCCGCCCGGGGCAGAAAGACTCGGACTCACTTCCGGACTACGACATAATGGACCCTATCCTCTACGAAGTCAATGAAGGCGGCAAGACCTTCAAACAGCTTCTGGAAGAAGGCTATGACAAAGAGCTTCTGGACAGAATAAGTTCCCTGATCGGCAAGTCCTCGTTCAAGATACACCAGATTCCTCCTATCCTCAACATAAGCAGCGCCCCTGTAGTGTACAGGGAAAAATGTTTGCTCAAATAGCCCCGGATGAACACACTGTACGTCATACTTCTATCTGTCCTGATAGTGGGACTGTGCGTTTTCGGCCTGTGCTTCAACATAATCTTCCGCAAAGACGGCAGTTTCCCGGATTCGGAAGTGGGGCACAACAAGGAGCTGCGTAAAAGAGGTATAGTATGCATGAGGGAAGAGGATGAAAGGATATGGGGGAAATCCACCCATATTAAAGTTACGGGGCGGAAAGGTCTGAGGAAGACCCACCCGGACTCGGAATGCGAGGGATGCGGTTTGGACTGTAAACTTAAAGAATTTATTAACAGATAATTGTTTTATGGGAATAGTAGCTATAGTAGGAAGGCCTAACGTGGGGAAATCCACCTTGTTCAACCGTCTGGTGGGGCAGCGCAGAGCGATTGTGGACCAGACCGAGGGTGTAACCCGGGACCGCCACTACGGCAAGTGCGAGTGGTGCGGAAAAACATTCTCCGTAATCGATACCGGAGGATATACGACCAATTCTGACGATGTTTTCGAGAACGAGATAAGAAAGCAGGTTCTCTCCGCCATAGACGAGGCGGACGTGATACTTTTCCTCTGCGATGTGGGAACCGGAATTACGGACTACGACCAGGGCATCGCAAAGATCCTGCGCCGCAGCAAAAAACCTGTAGTCCTGGCTGTCAACAAAGTAGACTCCGGAGAGAAAATCTATGGGACATATGAATTCAACGCACTCGGGCTGGGAGAACCGATGGTGATCGCATCCGCCAGCGGCGGAGGCACAGGAGACCTTCTGGACCGCCTGGTAGCAGAACTGGAAAAAGCCGGAGCCCAGGAAAAGGATGAGGATCTCGGCGGACTTCCCAGGATTACGATAGTGGGAAGGCCGAACGTGGGCAAGTCATCGATGACCAACGCCCTGCTTGGTCAGGAAAGGAACATCGTGACCCCGGTGGCCGGCACAACCAGAGACTCGATCACCACACGTTACAACAAGTTCGGATATGACTTCCTTCTGGTGGATACCGCAGGAATGAGGAAGAAGACCAAGGTCAGCGAAGACCTGGAATTCTACTCCGTGATGAGAGCCATCCGCAGCATCGAGAATTCAGACGTCTGCATCCTTATGATAGATGCTACGGAGGGTATCCAGGCACAGGACCTCAACATATTCTACCTCATCCAGAAAAACGGAAAGGGATGCGTGATCGTGGTCAACAAGTGGGACCTTATAGAAAAGGACACGATGACCATGAAAAACTTTACTGAGGACATACTCGCAAAGACAGCTCCGTTTACTGATGTTCCGGTAGTTTTCACTTCCGTGATGTACAAGCAGAGAATCCACGATGTGCTGGAGAAAGCCATGCAGGTTTACAAGAACTACTCACAGAAGGTGGACTGGAAAGAGCTGAACGATGCCCTTATGCCACAAATAGAAGAGCATCAGCCTCCTATGTACAAAGGAAAGGAGGTCAAGATAAAATATATCACCCAGCTCCCTACCAAAGTTCCTTCATTCGCTTTCTTCTGCAATCTTCCGCAGTATATAAAGGACCCTTATAAACGCTTCCTGGAAAACAGGTTACGCGAGCGTTTCAATTTTACGGGCTGCCCTATAAATATTTTCTTCAAGGAAAAATAAAACAGGATAGTTTCATTTTAAAGGACGGGGATCTGGGTTCCCGTCCTTATTTTTTTTACCCTTCTAGGCCATCGGCGATGCATTCAGAGAGAAAAACGTTGCACAAAAAAGTCAAAAAAAGTTAAAAAAAGTTTAGGTTTTTTGTTACGCCTTTGTTACATATTTAGTATATTTGTTCAGCAAACCTATTTACTAACTAAAAATTATCCAATGAAAAAGGTCTTACTATTGGCTCTGGCAGCGCTCATCTCAACAATGGCGCTCGCACAGAACAGGGTTACCGGAACGGTAACTGCTAAAGAAGACGGAGGCCCTATCCCTGGCGTAAACGTTATGGTTAAGGGTACCCGTACAGGTTCCTTTACGGACGAGAACGGTAAGTATTCCATCAATGCTCCGGCTAACGCAACACTCGTCTTCTCTTCAGTAGGATATACCACAGTTGAAGTTCCTGTTGGAGGAAAGAGCGTGGTTAACGCAGTCATGGCATCTGACGCCATCGGACTGGACGAGACCATCGTCGTTGCTTACGGTACCGCAAAGAAGGGATCTTACTCAGGTTCCGCAGCAGTCGTAAAGCAAGATGCAATCAAAGATGCTCCGATTGTCAGCTTCGAGCAGGCTCTGGCAGGAAAGGCTGCCGGTGTTCAGGCAATGTCTTATTCAGGACAGCCTGGTTCAGAAGTTGAAATCAGCGTCCGCGGTTACGGTTCCTTCAACGCCAGCAACAAGCCACTGTACGTTATCGACGGTGTGCCTGCAACTAGCGGTGACTGGTCAACCGGAAACATCTCAACCAGTGCAATGAACTTCCTCAACCCAAGCGACATCGAGTCCATCACCATCTTGAAGGACGCAGCTGCCGCTTCCCTTTACGGATCAAGAGCATCCAACGGTGTCGTTCTGATCACCACCAAGAAGGGTAAGGAAGGTGACCTCGTTTCCACTTTCAAGGCTAGCGTAGGCGTTTCATACTTCTCTTACAAGAAGCACATGGAAATGGTTTCAGATGCCGAGAACGAGGCTCTGCAGAAAATGTCTTTCCGCAACTATGCTGAGGCTAACCCAAGTGCATGGAGCAGCTACGGCAGCATCGACGCTTACGTAGACAACAGGATGGCAAAATACTATCCTGCTTTCGACTACGACAAATACATCTACAAGGACTGGGAGAAAGCCCTGTTCCAGAGAGGTATCAGCCAGAACTACGAGTACAGCATCTCCGGCGGTAATGACAAGGGCAAGATCTATGCATCCGTTGCCTACACAGACCAGCACGGTGTTGTAAAGATCGACTACCTGCAGCGTTTCACCGCTACTGTTAACGGTGAGGTTAAGCTCAACAAGTGGCTCAAGCTCGGCGGTATCATGCAGTACTCATGGCAGTATCAGGACGGTCACCAGGACGGATGGTCATCCAAGGATAACCCTATGTTCATGTGGAAGGCTGTGTTCATCGACAGATGGCCTTACGCATACAAGGCTACCGGAGACCTGTTTGAGGAGACATTCTCAACCAGATTCAACACCATCAACCCTGTTGCCCAGTACAAGCACCAGATCAACGATGCAAAGCAGAACAGAACAATCCTCAAGGGATGGGCTGAACTTGCTTTCACCGACTATCTGAAACTCAAGACCACTCTCTCAAGCGACTGGCTGTATGTACACGACAAGTTCGGATGGCTCTACGGACACCCTAACTTCACCGCTTACGGAACCGGTTACGCTTCTGACAAGCATCGTAACATCAACAAGGTTGTAAGCTCTACAACCCTGAATTTCGACAAGATGTTCGACGTTCACCATGTTTCTGCAATGGTTGGTTGGGAGGCTGAAAGAGAGAAGTTCAACGGACTTCGCCTCGGAAAGACCGACTTCAGCTACCTCGGAGCTACCGAGAGTGTTATGGGAACTACATTTGACGAGGGTTATGCATGGAGCCACGAAGAGGGTCTGCTCTCTATGCTCGGAAGTGCAAGCTATGACTATGACTCCAAGTATTATATCACCGGAACTTTCCGTCGTGACGGTTCTTCAAGACTTGCTCCTGATACAAGATGGGGTAACTTCTGGTCAGTATCCGGAACCTGGAGATTCTCAAAGGAGAACTTCCTTGACTTCCCTTGGCTGAACGACGGCAAGATCAGAGGATCTTACGGTACTTCCGGTACCCTTCCTTCTGACCTGTTCGGTTATATGTCAGTTTATGACTACTCTCAGTACGGTGAGGAAGGTGCCAGCTACCCTGGCAACATCGCCAACACAGACCTGACCTGGGAGAAGAACAAGAACTGGAACGTAGGTCTTGATGCAACAATCTTCGACAGGTACACCTTCTCAGTTGAGTACTTCAACAGAAAGACCACAGACCTGCTTCTGGACGCTTCTGTAGCTTCTACCACAGGATTCAGCTCAACCCTGATGAACAAGGGTAGTATGGTTAACCGTGGTTGGGAACTCTCAGCCAGCGTTGACATTATCAAGCAGCAGGACATGAACTTGACAGTAGGCGCTAACTGGAGCCGCGTTCACAACGAGGTTCTGAAGCTCTCCACCGATGATGAGGCAATCAACGCCGACTGGTTCTGGTGGGCAAAGGGATACAACTTCTACCAGTTCTACACCAGACAGTATCTGGGAGTAAACAAGAGCAGCGAGACCATCAACGGCGTTAAGCCTGGTTACCCTATGTATGCAGAAGGTTCCTTCTACGAGAAAGGCGAGATCGTTGACCAGGACGTTGTCCTCAGAGACGGTACAGTTGTTCCTGACGGAAGCGCAATGCCTTACGACGGATACAACTACGCTCCTGCAAGAAGGCAGAACGCCAGCTCAATGCCTATCCACGGCGTAAGGGCTATGCCTAGGGGATTCGGTGGTTTCAACGTAGACTTCAGGTGGAAGAACCTCACATTCAACATGGCTTGGAACTACAAGTACGGACACTATATCTGCAACTCTACTCAGGATGAGGTTGCCAACGACGGTTACAGAACCTTCGGACAGCCAATCTCAGTTAAGCAGCGCAATCCTTGGACTCCTTCAAATTCTAACTCAGATGTTCCAATGCGTATCTATGACAACAACCAGGGTGGTTACTACAACTCATCCCGTATGCTTGTCAAGGGCGACTTTGCAAGACTTAAGAACCTCTCTGTTTCTTACACCCTCCCTAGGGAGTTTGTACAGAAATTCTCTATCCGCAACGCTCGTGTATATCTGTCAGGCGCAAACCTTCTCACCATTTCCAAGTGCGAAGTCGATCCTGAAATCCAGTCCGACGGATACTATAACTACGGTATGCCAGCTCTGAGAACTTGGTCTTTAGGTCTCGAGATAAGTTTCTAACCATTAAGAATATACAGATATGAAAAAGATATTAAGCATTATACTTGTTGCAGTCCTTGCCATTTCCCTTTCTAACTGCAAGGGATTCCTGGACAAGGAGCCTACAGACTCTGTAGTTGCTGAGAACGCTCTTGCAACTCTGGAGGATGCCGGTGTTGCCGTTAACGGTATGTATACGCTTTTGAAATACTACACTGTTTTTGGCAACTACATGATTCAGATGGGTGACTTGAGAGCAGACCTGCTTGTACCAAGTGAAGGTAACTACATTGTTTACTCATACGACTACGATCCTTCACAGAATTCATATTTTACACTGTGGAGAAATTTCTACACAACCATTACAAGAGCAAATGCCATCATCAAGAACATAGACGTTCTCGAAGTTCCTGCCGACAAGCAGGCCATCAAGGACGACTATCTCGGACAGGCATATGCTGTAAGGGCATTCTGCTACTTCAACATTGCTAAACTGTACGGAAGACCTTACAAGGTTGACAGCGGAGCTTCCCTTGGAGCCGTTCTGATTAACGAGCCTGTTTCTCCTTCTGAGGCAAGAATTCCAAGAAGCTCTGTAGCTGACACTTACAAGCAGATTGAAACTGACCTTGCAACCGCTCTTCCTCTTCTTTCAAAGAGCAAGAACACCGGTCACTTCAACTACTGGGCTGCAAGATTCCTGCAGGCTAAGGTTGCTCTCTACAAGGGAGACAACGAGACTGCATACACTGCATCCAAGGATGTTATCAACAATGGTCCTTACTCTCTGATTCCAAGAAGCCAGTATCTTGCTTCATGGGCTCAGGTTGGTAACAACGAGTCTATTTTCGAGGGTCTGGTTAACCTCCAGTCTGCAATCGATGGTGATAACGGATTCGGCGGCAGCTTCTACTACAGCATGTGGTTCGGCTACACCAACTGCGGTGCTTCCATCGTTCCTACCAAGCATTGGAGAGATCTGTTTGCACTGACTCCTAATGATATCCGTGGTCAGTGGATTGCTTATGACGATCCTCTCTCAGGAGAAGGAAAGCACACCGGAGAGTACTGGCTGAAGAAATTCATCGGTAACACCGGTTTCACCGCATTCCTGAACAACCCTAGGTATATGCGTCTTGCAGAGGCTTATCTGATCGCAGCCGAGGCTGGTATGAACAGCGGTAAGAGCGATGCAGCTAGCCTGCTTCTCGAAGTTGCACAAAGAGCAGATCCTGATGTAACTTCTATCGCAGCCACTATGGATAACATCGATATCCAGAGGCAGAAAGAGCTCATCGGTGAGGGCGACCGTTTCTTTGACCTTATGAGGCGTAACGGCACATATGTAAAGAACGATCCTCACAACCCGTTCTCTACCGTTCTCAAATGGTCAGACGACAGGGTAATGCTCCCTATCTCTGCTGATGAGAGAATCATCTATCCTGAACTCGAGCAGAATCCTGGCTACAAGCAGTAAAGGATCAGATCCCAACAAAAAAAAGCAGCGATCAAATCGCTGCTTTTTTTTATGTCGGGATGATCCGGCTCGAACGGACGACCCCTACGTCCCGAACGTAGTGCGCTAGCCAACTGCGCCACATCCCGATTCCCGCCCCTTTTCAGAACGGGGTTGCAAATATAGCAAATTTCCTACAACTTGTACTTCCTGCAGAATGCAGCCTTGAGCTGTGTCATCGCCCTTTCCAGAGTCTTTCTAGGGCAGCCTACATTGAGTCTCATAAAGCCTTCTCCGCCCGCGCCGAACATGGCGCCGTCGTTCAGGGCAAGATGAGCCTTGTCCACAAGGAAGTCCACGAGTTCATTCTGAGGCAGGCCGAGATTCCTGAAATCCAGGAATACAAGGAAAGATGCCTGCGGCCTGATCATCTTGATAAGCTGTTTTGCTCCGATCCTGGCTTCTGCATATTCTTCGGTTTCTCCCTTTTCGTTTTCAGTCCGGATAACCTTGCCGCTGAGTTCTATGGTCTGGGCTGTGAAATTGTCGCGGAGGAACTTCTCCACATAATCTATATTGCCCTTGATATAATCCATCGCCTGTGAGAGCCATTCCTTGCCTTTTTCGGAATAGAAAATGGATGACGGCATGAAGGAATCGTAATGGCCTCCGTCAAACTCTCCACCCCTAAGATAGGCGGCGAACTTGTCGTGGACGGTCTTGTCAGTGGCTACCCATTCGCTGGCTCCTACTCCGGCGCAGTTGAAGGTCTTGCTCGGAGCGTGGAAGGTTATGGTGTTTTTAGCCTGCTTTGCGTTTACCGTGGCAAACGGAATATGTTTTACGAAAGACAGGTCACAGTGGATTTCATCGCTGATGACAAAGACATTGTTATCCAGGCATATCTTGGCTATTTTCTGGAGTTCCGTCCTGGTCCATACCCTTCCGCCCGGGTTGTGAGGATTGCAGAGAATCATGGCCTTGCAACCTTTGATCTTCTTTTCCAGCAACTTGAAGTCTATCTCAAAGTCTTCTCCGTTTTTGCCTTCTTTCAAAACAAGCGGGCAATCCACTTCCTTGCAACGGGCATATGCCACCTGGTTTGCAAAAGGATAATAAACAGGAGGGAAGATCAAAACCTTATCTCCCGGCTTGGTGAAACATCTGAGCGCATGGGCGATTCCCACAACGATTCCGGGCACGAATCCCAGCTGGTCCTGGGTTATTGTCCATCCATAGCGGTCCTTGAACCAGGCGATAATGGCATCATACCACTTCTGGGGACGGCATCCATATCCCAAAACCCCTCCGTCAACCCTCTTTACGAGAGCGTCAGTAAAGAATTTAGGGGTGGCAAAATCCATATCGGCGATCCACATAGGCAGAAGATTCTTCTTGCCCCATATTGATTCCGTCATATCCCATTTGATACAGCTTGTTCCCTTTCGGTTAAGCTCCTTGTCAAAATTATATCGTGTCATAGTTTATTGTTGATTATTGTTTTCCTCTGCGATTATTTCATCTTTGCCTGGTTTATATACAGGAAGGGTGAAGGAGAAGCAGGCCCCGCCTAGTTCGCTGCGGGAGTACCATATCTTTCCTCCGCTCTGCTCTATTATGTTCTTGGATATTGCCAGTCCCAGGCCGTTACCGCTGCTCTTGGTGGTGAAGTTCGGCTGGAACAGACTCTCCAGATTCTCGCTGCTGACTCCGTTTCCATTATCATCCACGCTCACTTTCCAGAAATCTCCCTCCCCTACAAGGCTCAGGGTTATGAATCCCTTGTCCTCGGAATTGCCGAGTTCCTGCACGGCGTTGGATATCAGGTTGACAAGGACTCTGACTATCTGTCCGCGACGGGCCTTGACCCAGCAGTTCTCACTCTCGTGGCTGAATGAAATCCTTATGTTCTCGTTATTGTCGAATATATCCTTCTGCTGCCTTATCACATCGTATAGGTTGAATACGGATATCTCCTCCACATAGAACTTGGCATAGCTGCTGAACTCGCTTGCCGTATTTGACAATATATCTATCTGCTCCAGCAAGGAAGCAGATATCGCTTCAAGTTTTTCCTCCCATCCCGGGGCATTTTTCTGCTTTAGCATCATTATCCTCTGGATACTGAGCTTCATAGGAGTAAGAGGGTTCTTGATCTCGTGAGCAATACGGCGGGCCATATCGCTCCAGGCTTTTTCCCTCTCTGCAACCGCCATCTTGCGTGTACTCTCTGCAACATCGTCCACCATCTTGTTGTAAGCGTCAACCAAAAGCCCTATCTCGTCATTGCTCTTGTAAGTGATGTGTTCCGGAGCGCTGGCCACATCCATGGACTTCATCTTGGTACTAAGGTCGCTGAGCGGCCTGGTCACTCTTGAGAAGAGAAGTCTGGACAGGAACAGAGCTATGATAAACAGGATGATACTGATGTTTATTATTGTAGCCACAACGTAAGAAAGATCCCCGTTCAGGTCCCCTCCCTTGGTGAAATACGGAATATCGGCAATGGCTACGAGTTTTCCGTTATGGTTGTAAATCGGAGAATAAAGGGAATAATAACTGTAGGAACCTATTTTCTCCTTGTTGAATATCTGGCTCTTCTGGCCAACAACCACATCCGAGTAGGCCTTAGGGTTCATCCTGGATGAAAGGATGAACTTCTGGAAGAGATCCATCTTGGTGGAACGGATTATCTTACCGGATGGGTCGTAGAGATTTATGTCTGAATGGGTGTCGTTTGCCAGACGGTCCATCACGCTCACCAGCTCGGAAGAATTGACATCGGTATAGTCCTGGACATATGTAAAATACGATGACAGGGTCTTGCCCACGGTCTGATTCTTCTCCTCCATCTGAAGACGGCTGTTGAGTTTGTAATAGTTTACGCTGTACCAAACACTTCCGATGGTTACGGCAAGGAGCGAGGCTGTCACCACAATCGAGATGAGGAAGTTCAACCTCCTTCCCCAGGACTTGTGACTGCGCTTGAGGGCTGCGGCAGCGCGTTTCCTGGCACGTCGAATCCTGATCACAGCCAGGAAGAACAGGAAGAAGAACAGTACCAGATAGGACAGACTCACGATGTAAGGGAAGAAATTGCGTTCCTTACGGCTGATGACCACCGTATTATGGTCAGTCACCTTGTTTACTCTGTGAATATATCCGTCCTTGAGAGAGGTAGGCTTGTCAAACTCATGCACGTACATAGGATAGTCGTACCGGCCGCGGAAAAGCACCAGGCGCCCATCGTGA
The DNA here is from genome assembly GCA_902789435.1 of uncultured Bacteroidia bacterium. Classification (GTDB taxonomy): domain Bacteria; phylum Bacteroidota; class Bacteroidia; order Bacteroidales; family UBA932; genus Egerieousia. Next base: position 14,813 of record CADAOA010000015.1, read on the forward strand.
TACTTGGCGTAAGAAAACCTCTGTGGTATGTTGAAATCGTCCGGCTGATAATCCGAGAAACTGTCCGGATAACCGGCCTTCCCTTCTTCATACCTAGCGCTTATCTCTATGAATAGGTTAACGGCCCCGCTTTCCGTAAGGTACGGGAACACTCCCAGATAACCAACCTGCCCGTTGAAATTGCTGAGGTAATAGAACGAACTCCCTTCCGAAATCGGAACGGCGTCGTACTGGGTCATCTTGGCCTTGTAATAATCCAGGCAGTTTACCACCATCTGCCCGATCTGGATAGACTCGCTCGGGCGGCATACTGAGAGGTTTATAAGGTATTTCTGCTTTATGGACTGGAAGTAAAGCTCGCTGAACCTCATCTCCAGCATAGGGAGATTCTCCTGAGGGGCGGAAAGCAGAGTGGTGGATATAGGATCGCTCCAGAGTTTCTGCTCCACCTCCCTGAGTTCCAGCTCGAGACCCAGATCCCTTTCCACTGAGATGCGGTTGGCCATAAGCCGGCTCCATTCTTTTTCTTTCCTGGAACTCAGCGATGTAACGGTCAGCAAAGTGTAAAGGGAAATCAGTATGGTGTACAGCAAGGTGTTGCGTATGGACAGAAGGCTTCTTTTCCTTCTCATTTTCATCAGCGATGCTATGAGCTGAAGGCTGAACATCAGCATCAGGAACAGCAACGCGTAAGACAGGTAGCACAGGATGGTGAATAGGGAAATCTCCGTAACCTTGAACAACTCCATATTGATGGAGGAATTGGCCACAAGGCTCCTCAGCGTATAGTTGATGTAGAAGCAAAGAACTACCGGTATTGCGCAAAGGAGAATGGTTCCGGCCCATTTCTTCCAACCGATATGATTACGAAGATTGTTTATGTAATAGGACCTGAGCATATAGAACCCCAGGACCAGAAGGCTCACATACAGATTATTGAGAAGCAGGTTTCCAATTGAGGAGAACAGCCCCGAATCGGCATAGACCGTCGGTGAGAAGAAAGTGGAAGAATAAGCGCTCCTCACTCCGAGGCGGTAGCTTATTATCCATAATACCGTAATTCCCAAAAGATATACGGCCAGACGTCCAAGGCTCCGGCGCCGGTGCAGGAAGAAAATAAACGCCAAGGTTGCTAAAGCCAGGGCTATCCAGGTAAAAGGACTTACTGCCGAAATCTTACCGACGGTAACATCCCTCTGAAGGATAAACAAAAGCTCTCCGTCCCCTCCAAGTATTTCCTCTCCGCAACTTTCAAATGTAACCGGCTGGATATCCACATCATCGGAAATTCCCAAGGCCGGATTGAAGACACTCATTCCAAGAGCGTCCGCCACTTGCTTGTCCGTCTTTACGAGAAGTCCGGCTATTACCCGGATTCCGTCCTTGACATAACTTTTGATAACATACCAGCTGCTTCCGATATTAACATACTGCTCTGTTCCGGAAAGGTAGGAAAACGGATAAAGGAAGCGGCTCTGCCCTTCCAGATAATGCTCGGAACGGTATATCTGGTAAATGGAACTTTCCCTGAGGTCGTCGTTGGCAAACGGGAACTGGTGCACCCAGCTCTGGAGGGTGTCATACCGGTATCGGTAGATGACCATATCTTCAGGAAGATCCTTTATCTCCAACCATTTGTCAGCCGGCTGGTCCAGAGCCTGATAGGCAAACTCATCCAGCATGGCTTCCCTCCTCTGGAGGTTGTCCTGGAGACGGCTGGCCTCAGAAGCAAGATCCTCCCTGCCTCCGCTAAGAAAGAAACTCAAAACCAGACACACCGCCACTCCCAGAATGGTCAGCGGCAGAAGATTGCGTCTTATGAATCCGAGTACTTCCTTCATACTTACTATGCGTGGTGATAAGGCTCTCCTTTAATAATCGTCATCGCCCGGTAAAGCTGCTCCAGGAAAATAAGTCTCACTATCTGGTGGGAAAAAGTCATCCTGGAAAGGGAAAGCAGACCGTCTGCAGCGTCATAAACGGCCTTGGAAAAACCGTAAGCTCCGCCGATGACGAAGCAAACTTCCTTTTCCAGGGCGATATCTTTCTCCAGTTTCCCGGCCCAAGCCTCGGAAGAAAGGTTCTCTCCTCTTTCGTCCAGAAGAACGACCTTCTTTCCGGGAGCCTTGCCCTTGACTGCCCCGATTTCCTTAAGTATCAACTCCCCCTCCTTATCCTTTATCTGGTCCTTGCTCAGGCTCGAGGCCCCTTTCAGAGCCGGAATGTAAACCTCTGAGAACTTGCAGTAATGCTTGAGTCTCGAGGAATACAACTTCATCCCCTCTTCCACAAAGGAGAAATCCGTCTTGCCCACGCAAATCAGCTTTATCTTCATTTCACAAAATGCCTTCTTGCAAATTTAACACAAAAGAGGCAAAAATGGCGTGATTTTTGTGGTTTTTTCAGCGATTCAGACACTATTCGAAAAGATGACAACAGGAAATATCTTTTCTCTGAGAACAAAGGCGGCGGCTCTGCTGGGTGCAGTGCTGCTTGTTTTGGTTTGCAGCCTGGCCACAAAGGCACAGAGTCAGGGCGGAGATGTTTTCATCCCTATAGCCAAGTATATACAGAAGGGAGATGCGGACAGGCTTTCCGCCTGGTTTGCCAAGAATCTGGAGATAGATATTTTCGGAAATCCTACCGAGTGTTCCCAGACCCAGGCCACCCAGATAATGAAGAATTTCTTCTCCCAGTACACCCCTAAATCCTTTGTCATCATACACAAAAGCGGGAATCCGCCTATGAAATACGCCATAGGCACTCTCAGCACCGGGTCTGAAAACCTCAGGGTCGTTCTCCTTGTCAGGACAAATCCCGAAACTCCACAGATTCTCAGGATAAGGATAGAAAGATCTTCTATCTGAACATCGGACTAGCCAGGGCTACCACATCGGCCTTGGTAATAGGATTTCCTCCCAGAATCATAAGACGCTCCACCACATTCCTCAACTCACGGATATTACCTGTCCAGGAATGTTTCTTGAGTTCTTCCAGGGCGTCTTTGTTGATACCGCGTTTCCCCATGCCGCTTTCCTTGGATATCTCGTCTATGAAATGCTCCACCAGGAGAGGGATATCTTCCTTCCTCTCGGAAAGTGACGGAACCCTTATGACAATCACGCTCAGGCGATGGTAGAGGTCCTCGCGGAAAGTTCCTTTCTGGATTTCCTCCGGGATATTCTTGTTGGTTGCAGCCACAACCCTGACATTCACGTTGATATCCTTGTCGCTGCCGACTCTTGTAAGCTTGTTTTCCTGAAGCACCCTCAAAACCTTGGCCTGGGCGGAAAGGCTCATATCTCCTATTTCGTCCAGGAATAGGGTTCCTCCGTCTGCCTGCTCAAACTTTCCCTTGTGCTGCTTGATCGCGGAGGTAAAACTTCCTTTCTCATGGCCGAAGAGTTCACTCTCTATGAGCTCACCTGGAATGGCGGCGCAGTTTACTTCTATGAACGGCATCTTGGCCCTAGGGCTCTTTTCGTGCAACCATCTGGCCACAAGTTCCTTGCCTGTTCCGTTCGAACCGGTTACAAGTACTCTTGCGTCTGTAGGGGCGACGCGGTCTATCATATCCTTGACCTGCATTATGGCTTTGGACTGGCCCACTATCTCCTGAACCGTAGAAGAAGCGGCTACCTTCTTCTTCAGTGTCTTGTTCTCGGCTACCACCTCCTTATGGTCGGAAGCGTTCTTTACGGTAATAAGTATCCTGTTGAGGTCCAAAGGTTTGGATACGAAGTCATAGGCTCCGTTCTTAATGCACTTGACTGCGGTGTCTATGTCTCCGTGTCCGGAAATCATCACGATGGAACTCTCCACTCCTTCGGCAACCATCTTCTCCAGAGTCTCCATTCCGTCCATTACTGGCATCTTTATATCGCAGAATATCACGTCATAGCGATCCGCAACGGCTTTCTCCAATCCCTCTTTGCCATTTTCGGCCAAAGCCACCTCGTAACCTTCGTCCTCCAGGATGTCCTTAAGAGCGAGGCGGATGCTTTTTTCATCGTCGATGATAAGTATCTTCATATCCCTTTATTTATATCTCCTGCTGCGGCAATTCTACCTTCAGGTTGAAATTCGGAACCAAAATCGTGTTCAGCCACTGTATCTCGTCTTCAAGGCTCATGCTGCTGTTATCCAGTTCAATGGCATCCTTTGCCTTGGTGAGTGGATCCTTCTCCCTGTGGGAATCTATGTAATCCCTCTTCTTGAGGTTTTCCAGTACGCTCTCGAAGGTGTCCTTCTCTCCCTTGGCCTGGAGTTCCTTGAAGCGGCGCATTGCCCTGACCTGCTCGCTGGCTGTCATGAAAATCTTGATTTCAGCGTTCGGGAACACGGCGGTTCCTATGTCGCGTCCGTCCATCACCAGGCCCTTGTCCTGCCCCATACGTCTTAACATCACGTTAACGAAATCCCTTACGAAAGGAATCTCGGCGATCGGGCTCACATGTGTAGAAACTGTGGACTGGCGGATGTACTTTTCTATATTGGCTCCGTTGAGGAAGGTCTGGCTGTCTCCTTTCTTGTTTGTGCGGAAGGTGATCTCCACCTTTGGAAGCACCCTCTGGAGGTTCTCCTTGTCTATATTTCCCCGGTCATCTATGAAACCGTTGGTATAGGCAAAATACGTTACGGCCCTGTAAAGCGCGCCGCTGTCAGCATAGATGTAACCCAGGCCCTTGGCCACCAGTTTGGCGAAGGTGCTCTTTCCTGTAGACGAATAACCGTCTATCGCGATGATGATCTTTCCGCTTGCCATAGAACTCTCATTTAATTTTACAAATTTACGAATCTGTTTTCAATTAACGATTATCTTTGTGAGCAAGAAATGAAGGTCAACGTAGAAATAGACAAGGATTCCGGTTTCTGCAACGGAGTGGTCAGGGCAATCCGCACCGCCGAGGAAAACCTCGGGCAGAAGCGGGAGCTTTACACCCTGGGAGCCATAGTCCACAACAACTCCGAGCTGGACCGCCTGGAAAAGAAGGGTCTGAAGGTTATTGACAAGGAGCAGATGGCCAGACTCAGCGATACCACCGTCCTGATACGTGCCCACGGTGAACCGCCTTCCACCTACGCCCTTGCCAAGGAGAATAACATACGTCTGATAGACTGCACCTGCCCCGTTGTGCTGCAGCTCCAGAAGAAGATTGCAGATACGGGAGGACAGATCGTGATTTTCGGAAAAATAGGACATGCTGAAGTAAACGGCCTGGTAGGAAGGGCCGAGGGACGGGCCGTGGTGGTTGAGAACATAGACCAGATAGACAAGGTGGATTTTACGAAACCGGTCAACATTTTCTCCCAGACCACCAAGGATCCGGTAGAATACGCCCAGGTCTGCGACAGGATCAGGGAAAGGATGCTGGACAAATCATCCCTTACCGTCCACGACACCATCTGCCGGCAGGTTGCACAGAGGCACTCACGCCTGAGCGCCTTCGCCCAAAGCCACAATGTCATAATCTTCGTCAGCGGAAAAGAGTCTTCCAACGGAAAGGTTCTCTACGAGCTTTGCAAGAAGCATAATCCAAGATCTTACAATATACAATCGCTGAGCCAGATAGACCGCAACTGGTTCAAAAGCGGAGACAATATAGGAGTCTGCGGAGCGACCTCCACTCCCAAATGGCAGCTTACCTCTACAGCCAGATTTTTAAAAATCAGGCTAAAGAGTTATATTTGCGGCAAATTTTACAGTATTATATATGGCAACTACAGCAGATTTTAAGAACGGAATTTTCTTCCTTTTCAATGACCATCCTTGCCAGCTGGTTTATTTCCAGCATGTTAAACCAGGCAAAGGAAACACCATCGTAAGAACGAAGTTCAAGGACCTCCAGACAGGAAAACTTCTGGAGCACACATACGGAGCCGGAGAAAGAATAGACCTCGTATCTGTAGAAAGAAGACCTTACCAGTATCTTTATTCAGACGAGACTGGCTACAACTTCATGCACCGCGAGACCTATGAGCAGGTTCATCTTGACAAGGACTTTGTAGAGAACGCAGACCTGATGAAAGAAGGCCAGAACGTGGAGATGATGGTATGGGCAGACAACGAGGAAATCCTCACCTGCGAACTCCCTTCATTCGTTGAGCTCGAGGTTACTTACACCGAGCCTGCAGTAAAGGGAAATACCGCATCCACCAACGCCCTCAAGGAAGCAACCCTTGAGACCGGTGCCAAGATAATGGTTCCGCTTTTCATCCAGAACGGAGAGAAGATCAGCGTAAAGGTTGAGGACCGTACCTACGGAGAGAGAGTAAAGGGCTAATAGCCGTTCCGAATCTTTCCGGATTTGATAAAAGCGAGTGATTTTTTCACTCGCTTTTATTATATTTGTTGATGCTGACCGGAAATTTCTAAAACCTATTATATGAAAACTATCTGCAAACTGCTATGTGCAGCAGCCGCCATCTCTGCGGCAGTGCTTGTAACCTTCTGTACATCAAAAGCTCCAAAAATGTCTCCTAAACTGGATGAGGCAACTCTGGACAATCTGATAGAAGATGGACAATTCAGCAAGGCAAACAAAATCCTTTCTGAAGCCCTTATGTGCGACTCCCTTTCCGAAGCCGACAAATACCTTATCAATTTTGAGAAAGACAAGATGCAGAGAATCCTCGCCGATTTCAACAAGAACGAGGCTGAGGTTCTGGAATACATAAAGAAATACATTCCTAACGTAACGGAGGCCCAGATGGAACTCTGGAGGCAGACCGGCGCTCTGGAATGCAAGACCATTGACGGGCAGAGGCGTTATTTCCGCAAGGGTCCGGGCAACCTCTTCCTTGTTGACCCTGTTTGCGTTGCAGCCCGCGAGGCCGTAGAGGGACCTGAGACCGGAACCACCGGAGACTTCCTGAAAGGATATCTTCCGAAGGTCATCTCCGACGCCTGCTTCCAGCAGGTTTGGGGAAAGGACGTTCGCGTTACCTCTTACGTCGATCCTGTCAAGATGACCGTCCATGTGCTTATGAGGGTGATGCCGGATGCAGTTCCTGCCGGAGAAGTTGTAAGGATGTGGCTTCCATACCCTAAGGAAAAGGACAGGCAGAAAGATATCGAGCTCAAGAGAGTGTTCATCGGATATAATTCCAACTACAAGGATCTCGAGCTGCCTCAGATAACCCCACAGATAAAATTCAGAGGTCTGAACACTAAAGTAACCAAGAAGGAAAGCCTTGGTTATGCAGCAGCTGCAACAGACGGAACGCTCGCTTCCAAGTTCTTTGAGGACGGCAGCCAGATAAAGGGTAACGAAGGCGCATATATGGCAGACGGTTATATCATCTCGGCCCCGGATGCAGCCAGAAGGAGCATCTACTTTGAGATGGTTTCCAACGGCAAGGATACCCTCAAGGCCGGTTATGACCTCAGTTACACTTCCTACAACCAATATTTCTCCAACCTTGAGGAGCAGATCCAGCCATACGACACCACATCGCTGATCTATAAGACCTACACTGCGGAAAGAGAGAGGCATATCGTCTTCACAGACAAGATCAAGACCTTGGCGGACAGCCTTGTCGGAGAGGCAACCGAGCCATATGAGAAGGTAAAGAGGATATGGTGCTGGATTACCGAGAACATTCCTTGGGCAGGAGCAAGAGATTACTCCACCATTCCTAACATTCCTATGTATGTTCTCAATGTCGGGCACGGAGATTGCGGACAGGTATCACTGCTGTTCATGACAATGGCACGTTACAAGGGCATACCGGCACGCTGGCAGAGCGGATGGATGGTTCATCCGGGCCACGTTAACCTGCACGACTGGGCAGAGGTTTACTATGAAGGCGTCGGCTGGGTTCCTGTTGACCAGAGCTTCGGCTACAGCGGAGGAGACAGGGACAAGGCAGATACAACTTCCGTTCTGACGGGCGACCAGCAGATGCTCAAGTTCTTCTTCTCAAAGGGTCTTGACGCCTATCGTTTCATTGTAAACGACGAATATGGCCTTTGGGCTCCTCTGTATCCGGCCAAGATATATCCTCACAACGACGAGGTTGACTTCCAGATGGGAGAGGCCGAGTGGAGAGGAGGAAACATACTCAACGGCGGCTGGAAGTGCTGGATGGACGTAGATTACAACTAGCAGGAAACAAATTAAAAACATAGAATCATGAAAAGCAGAATTTTAACTCTCGCCATTTTGGCGATGGTGCTACTGCCAATGAGCGCCGGAGCCCAGAACACCAAAGAAAAGCAGCTGGCAACAATCCGGGAGTCATACGCCGGTGCAATGGAGATGCTGGAAATGAAGTCTGACCCGGAATATCCGGCAAAGGACAAAATCGTTATCACTTCGGATGAAATGTGGCCCGGCAGCGGACAGCACAACGGAAAAATGGAGATTTTCTTCGGCCTTGACCTGAACCAGGAGAACGACGAGATCCAGAGATTCCCGAGATTTGCCCGCTACACCTACAACATAGGCAGCCAAAATTACTATTATGAAGTCCTCTATATCGACTTGGATAACGGCAAGCCTGAAACCAACAAGCCGATATTCTTCTATGCCAAGACCAAGGACTATAACGGCAAGATTCACGAGTGCCGCTATTACTGGTGGAACGAAAAGCTGATCAAAGAAATACCTGCTGATGACCCTGAAATGGTCCCTTCTGCCGAAGACGCAATGAAGACGGCCAAGATGATATTCCAGATAGCCACGATGAACGACCTTTGGAACTATTGATTATGAAAAAGATATTACTGGCCATCATTGCCGCGCTCATTCTGGTACCGGCCGGACTGAAGGCCCAGAACACAGAAAAAGCCATAGCCAAAATCCGGAAGGATTACGCTGCGGCACAGGAAAAAGTCAAGACTGTCGGAGATTATTATGATGGTCTGTTCATAAACTGCGCCTCTGTAAACATCCAGGAGATGTGGGGCGGGAGCGGACCTCACGCTGAGAAAACCGAAATTTTCTACATTATGGGCAATGACGAGGAATGGTCTTTTGACCGCAACATATTTTTCGTCCGCAACAAGTATAATGTTTCCGTCAGAGAGTTTTATACAGAAATCCTCTACGACGAGAACGGCAAGCCGGAATTCTACTATTACAAGGCTTTTGGATATGACGGCAATCCTCTTGAGTGGCGCTTTTACTGGGAGAACGGCAAGCTGATACGAAGCCTTACACCAAAAAATATAGACACGGAAATCTTTCCTGACAGCCAGCCTACACCCCAAAGTGCTTATAAGGCCGCTGAGAATTACAGCCAGTATTTAACGAGACTTTAGATATGGAAGAACTTACCAAACATTGCCCATTCTGCGGACAAGTCATAAACGCCGCAGCAATCAAATGCAAATACTGCGGAAAATGGCTGGAAGACCCGCAGCCAGAGAATCAGCAAGGACAGGCCCAGAGCCAGACCCCGCCTCCTCCGCCACCTCCTCAGCCTGAATATCAGCAGCAATATGCCCAGCAACCGCCTCAACAGCAATATGCCCAGCAGCCGCCTCAACAGCAGTATTATGTTGAAGAGCCGCGCAAAACCAACGGCCTGGGGATTGCCGGTTTCATCCTGTCACTTCTGGGAATCTTGCTCGGATGGATACCGCTCCTGGGATGGCTGATCTGGCTTCTTGGACTCATATTCTCATTCATAGGTGTATTCCGGGTTCCTAGAGGACTTGCCATTGCCGGACTTGTACTTTCCCTGCTTGGACTGTTGATTATCGTTCTGATAACCGGAGGTTTCATTGCCGGAGTCAAGGAAGGTCTTGCCAATATGCATATGTAGGTAATGAAGCAGATTCACATCATTACACCCGTCAAGGATTCGATAGAATCCACAATGGAAACCATCAAGGCCATCCATTCTTCAGAGATGGCCTTCCCTCATACCTATACGGTATACAACGATTTCTCTACTGAAGAGAACACAAAAAAACTGGAGGAAGCTTCAAAGGAGTTCGGATTCCGGCTTGTAAACCTCAAGGATATCACTGACCATCCGTCTCCTAACTACCTCCTCGTGCTTCAGACCGCCCAAAGGGAGTGCCTGGAAAGCGACGCTGGACTCCTGATCGTAGAGAGCGATGTCACTGTAAAAAAAGACACCCTGCAGGGCCTTGTCGACGGCGCCCTCCAGAGGCCGGATTGCGCCATTGCCGCATCAGTTACGGTTGATGACCAGGGTGTTATCAACTACCCTTACAAACATGCTCTGGGAAAGGAAAACCAGATCATCGACACCAAGAAGCACTGCAGTTTCTGCTGTTCCCTTCTGACCCCGGCTCTGCTGAAGGCATTTGACTTCAACACCCTTGACCCTACAAAGAACTGGTACGACGTGACAATCTCCCACGAGGCACTGGACAAGGGACTGAAGAACTATCTGTTCACCACACTTCCTGTGATCCACCGTCCTCACCAGAGCCGCCCGTGGAAACTGCTCAAGTACAAGAACCCTATCAAGTACTACTGGATCAAGTTCACAAAGGGGATGGACAAGATCTAGTTTTCCCTTGACATACAATAAAAAAGAAGGATGACCGTCTGGCCATCCTCTTTTTCTTATAAAAACCTTTCGGAATACTACTGAGCAGGAGTCTCAGGAGCTGCAGGTCCGTCAACATACTTTGGAGATGGACCCCACTCGTTAGCCTCAGGTTTTCCGTCCTGTGCGCAGTTAACGATCAGGATGATTCCGATTACTGCCAATGCAATGGAAACAAGGATTGTCAGGAAGCCGGTGATGAAAGTTGCTGCCCATCCGATGTGCCAGAACAACCAAGTCAGGAACATAACCAGAAGGTAGCAGGCAAAAATAACAGCATAAGCCTTTACAAGGCCATCTCCCTTGCCAACATCGTGCATACGGCGCATGAACAGAGGAAGAGAAATCACCAGAATGCCAATGTAAATAATGAGATAGAGCCAGAATCCGAGATAAGGGATCTGCCTGAGAATAGCGCCTACGATGCCGCCACCAACACAAAGTACCAGCATTGCCCACCAGAATTCTGATCTGCGGGAACGTCCTGTAGTCTCTTTAACACGGCTCCATGCAAGCTTTATTGCCTGCATAAAATCCAATTGAGGAAGTGCGTTTGCCATAATAGTTGATTTTTAGGTTATTATAAAATAAATGAAATAGTTTCCCTTCCAATATATTTTTCAATCCTTACAAAGTTAAACCAATTTCCGCAAAAATCCAATAGGAAAATGCATCTACATTGATATTGTCTTTTGCAACAGCTCAAGATATTTTGCGGCATCCGCTCCGTCCATCTGGCTATGGTGGAACTGCATCGATATCTTAAGCTCTGTCTTGAACCATCCTTTCTTTCTGTAACGGCCCCAGGCTATGAACGGGTTGTTCCAGCGGCCGGAATACTGATTGATTATCCCGTCCAGTTCCGTATCCAGCAACGTGGAGGTTCCGACTATGGCATAATCCTCTCCAAGAAGGGAGTCGGCACATTCCCGGTGAACCTTCCCGGTCAGTTCCAGATAATCCTCGTTGAACTTTGCAATATCCTCGCTGTAAGGCACATCGCAGAGGAAGATCCCGCCATCAACAGTATCCACCACCACGTTCACCGCAAGGCGGTCATACTTGAACATCTTCCCTTTTTCAGGGAGGAAATAGAACTCCTCCACCCCGCTTGCGGCCTTGCAAAGGCACCAGCAAAGGGCCATGTTGAACTTGTATCCGTTACGCTTGCAATAACGCAGCAGACGGCTCACGTCGAATGTCTTGAAAAGCGTTACCATAGGCATCGGAGAAGTCATCCACATCTGGAACGCCCTGGCCCTTTTTGTAGTCTTAGGATCTACTTGTGTTTTCATTCTTCTACCCTGACTTCCTTCCATCCAGGAAGCTCCGATGCCAGAACCTTTTTCGCGGCCTCTTCCTCTCCAGGAGTGTGTTTTGTGTATTCTTCCATTTCGACCTTGCGGTAATCTGCTTCCTTCAGGTCGAAAGGACGGGCGGCTATAGCGGCGGAATCAGCAATCCTCAGTTCAACCTCCGAATCAAAGAGATCATCTCCTTCTTCCTTGCCGGAGAATGTTTCTGTAAACCATCCGGAATCCACAACCTTGCTGCCTTTCAGCCTGTAGAAAATCCAGTTCTGCTCCCTGTTGAACTGGCTCTCGTAGATCTCGAAGAATTCAACCTGATAGCCTCCTTCCGCCACAGCATAGTCCATCCTGTCGTGCCATTTGGCGCTCAGGCAGTTGAGGCTGTCTCCGTCAAAAGTCAGAACGGCCATTGACCAAGGGCCGCGGCTAATGAACAGCTCGTTCACTCCATCCTTGTCAATGTCGTAGAACAGGTACTTAATTGTTGGAGTGTCCTCTTCAGCCATCCATCCCATAGGATAAGCCTTGTCCCAGGCCTTGAGCAAAGTGGCCGTCGTATCTTCAATCATATACCTGGTGGAAACCTCTCCCACCTTGAAATACTTGCAGGAAGAAAACGCAAGACAAAACGCAAGGACAAGCGTCGCTGAGAACAGTAATTTTTTCATATAAGAACAATGTTTGCGTAAAGATACGAAAAAGGCGGGGATTTTTCCCCGCCTTAGTCATTGAACTATTATTCTGTTATTTGAAAACTACAGACTTTAGGATAGGGAGGAACTTGTCCTCGAACTGGGCTGCCTTGTCTGCAGGGAATTCAAAGTTTCCTGTTACGCCGACCTTGTCTTCCTTCAGATATGTAAAGTCATATCTAACGTTGTCACCGATCTTGGACTTGAGAGTAACCATATTGCCGTCAACAACAGGCTCTTCGCTAACTGCGCTCTGGTCCCATGCGTGTACCATTCCCTTGAGGCCTTCTCCGGTTGTCTTGAGCTGGCTCTTGGTAGGGCCGCCGGTGAAGTGGTTGATCACGAACTTGGCGCCGTCAGGACAATTGGCATTCAGGACATCGCCTGACTTGTAAGACTCTTCCATTCCGGTAGGAAGCATAATGGAGAAGTTATCCATCTCGAATTTAACTCCTTCCTTGAGAGGTTCAACATTTGCTGATGAAGAACCGCCGCCGCAAGCTGCGAAAGCCATTGCAGCAATTGCCATAATGAACAATTTTTTCATAACAGATCTGTATTTGATTTAGTTAGTTTCCTTGTTCTACAAATATAGCAAAAAATACCCTACTTGCAGCGGATTACAAGAAGACCGTCGCGAATATCCACAAGGTGGCTTTCCACGCTGCTATCGGATTCAACCAGAGAATTGAAAGATGAAATCCCGCTGCTTTTGGCATCAGTGTGGGATGAGGTCCTTCCGTACCAGGTGACATTGTCTGCCAGAATATACCCTCCGGACCTCACAAGCGGCTTAACATGTTCGTAATATTGAGGGTACTGCCTCTTGTCAGCATCTATGAATACCAGGTCATATTCCTCAGCGATTGAAGGAAGTGAGAAGAACCATCGCAAGGCTTAACACAGAGCTTCGCAAAAGAGAATTAACATCAAATAAATAAGGGCAGCCATGGAAGAAAGAAACTTGAGAAAAGAACGTATAGGTGTTGTCGTAAGCAATAAGATGGAAAAGTCTATCGTAGTTGCTGTAAAGCGCAAGGAAAAACACCCGAAATACGGTAAGTTTGTGAATAAGACCAAGAAGTTTGTTGCTCATGATGAAGAAAACAAATGCGACATAGGAGATACCGTTCTCATTATGGAAACTCGTCCGTTGAGCAAGAACAAAAGGTGGAGATTAGTAAATATAATTGAAAAAGTTAAATAGTCATGATACAACAGGAAACCAGATTAAATGTTGCAGACAACAGTGGCGCAAAGGAAGTGTTGTGTATTCGAGTACTTGGTGGTACAGGTAAGAAGTACGCAACTATCGGCGATAAGATCGTCGTTACAGTAAAGAGCGCATTGCCAGG
>CADAOA010000016.1 GCA_902789435.1 uncultured Bacteroidia bacterium
ATCTTGTCTTGTTTAAGAGCTATAAGACTATCTATCTCGGAGCATTTCTTGTCAAGGAAATCGGCAATGGCTTGTTGCTCTTTGAATAGTATTGATGGTATTGGGATGTTTAACACATCTGCCATACTGAGAGAACTGCGAACTCCATCATCACCCATTTTGTTAAAAATAAGGCGATAATACATATCCAAGAACCAATAATAATAAAACCTGTTGTCTGATTGATTGTTTGAAATGATAATATAGGCGGGAGAAACAATACCAATATATGGGGAAAGTCCCACTCTACTTGTTTTCTCGTTCTGCAAATCAATAAGTTTGAATACTATCTCATTCTTTTTAAGAACCTGATAGCCATCAAACTTTTCAGGTTGCAAGCCCTCATTATCCTCTTTGTCTCTTTTTATCACTCCCCGCATTGTAAGTGCTAAACGTTCATAACCATCAGCACTTTCCCCCACAATCCGTTTCTGTCCCCTAAACACACGTTTGGACGGCAATAACTGCCAATGGCTTGGTATCTTCCCAATCCACTCTATCCCACTATCTTTCATCGGCACATCAGGATTAAGCCCCTTGGTGACTGCTTCCGTTATAACAGACTGCTTATATGCCTTCAACTCTTCTATAATCTTCTCCTGCAAGGAAATCAGTTCATCAATCTCGGAGCATTTCTTGTCAAGGAAATCGGCAATGGCTTGTTGCTCTTTGAAAGAAGGAAGCAAAACAAGAACCTTCCGCAAGTCATCATAATTCATGCCTTGACGAACCCCATCACCTAAACCATAGAACACTTTACAAATGTCATATGAGTGATATAGATAGTGGAAATATCTTGTGTCAATACCCGTATTGCTCCTTAAAGTCACATATGCTGACGTTATTATGCCACTTTCTTTGCATAAGCCCGTACGAAGACTTCTCTTATCATTTTGTAAATCAGTAAGACGAAAGACAATATCTCCCTTGCTAACAATATTATACGTTTCAAAAGATTGGGGTAGAAGCCCTTCTGTCGTATTGATATCTTTCCGTTTGATATTCCCATAACTTAAAGACAAAAGGTTTGTCTCCTTCAGTCCCAAGTTTCTTTCTTTATGTTCATGGAACAATGTGGATGTTAAGTAAGTACTCCACTCATTGGGTATCTCTCCAACCCAAGGAATGCCGCTATCTTTCATTGCCCTGCTCATCTTCCCATGATTTTAGAAATCAATTCGGCTTCCTGCTTGTCAAGTTCCTGAAGAGACTTGAATATATCTTCGCTCTTCCTTGGAGCAACATACTTGTAGAATTCCCTTGTGAAAGGGATTTCATAGCCAATCTTCGTTTTCTTCTCGTCAATCCAAGCATCAGGTGCATACGGATAGACATTCTTCTTCATATACCCGTCAATGGTTTCCTTCCAAGGAATGTTCTCCGTGTCTCTTTTTGAACTATCTGGCTGAGGCGCTCCTTTCTTCAGAATCGGCTTCCCTTTTTCATCTGTCAAAGGACGCTCTACAACCACTTTCCTGTACTTGAAATCATATCTGTCCTTGATTTTTACTTCGACTTCAAGCCCGTTCTTTTCATCTTTATAGATGCCGTCCTTGAAGTCGGAATATGCCTTCCTGATAAGTTCTATGCAATTATCAGTAAATTCATTTCTTTTGTTTCCGATTGGTTTGCGTCTCTTTACGAAGCACCTGGAAGCATCTATCAACTGAACTTTATCTGTACGCTCTATTGCCTTATCCTTGGTGATTACCCAAATGTACGTTGCGATGCCTGTGTTATAAAACATATCGTTAGGTATCTGAATGATGGCTTCCAACCAATCGTGTTCAATGAGATACCCCCTTATGTTGCTTTCTCCTGAACCCGCATCACCCTTGAAAAGAGGTGAGCCGTTCTGAATGATTGCCATCCTACCCGTGTCTTTCAACTTGGCGACACCATTCAAAACAAAAAGTTGCTGACTATCACCGATTGCGGGCAAACCTGCCCCAAAACGCCCTGCATCGCCTCTTTTGTTCTCCGCTTCCACGGCTGATTTCTCATTCTTCCACTCAATCCCAAATGGCGGATTGGATATGATATAGTCAAACTTGTAGTTGTCAAACTTATCATCAGACAGGGTGTTTCCGTGCTTCATATTCTCGGCATCCCCGCCCTTGATGAGCATATTTGCCTTGGCAATGGCAAATGTCTGTTCGTTAAGTTCCTGTCCAAATTCTGTCAGTTGGGCATTCTCATCAATCTCATATAGTTTCTCGGAAAGGCAATCAAGCATCTGACTGGTGCCCATCGCCATATCGTACATACTTGCCGTAATACCTTGCTCTGCTATCTTCACCCTGTTTGGAGCAACAAGAATCTCCGCCATCAGGTATATTATATCCCTGGCTGTAAAGTGTGCTCCAGCTTGCTCATCGTAGCTCTCAGAGAACTTCCTTACCAACTCTTCGAAGATATAGCCCATATCAACGGCTGAGATCTCATCGGCTCCCATATACGCTTTCTTGGTACAGAACTCGGCTATGACGTTATAGAGGATGTTGTTGTGGGCAAGTTTGGTGATCTCCTTGTCAAAATCAAACTTCTCGATGATGTCTATAACGTTGTTGGAGAAGTGGTTGAGATAACTCCTGAAGTTGTCTGCAATGTTATCGGCATCAGACAGAAGTCCTTCAAAAGAGAATGGTGACGTGTTGTAGAAATCATATCCTGACGCTTCCCTTAAAAAGCCATCCTTCACCATTATATTCCTCTTGTCAAGGGTGGCATTCATTTCAAGCACCTTGCCTTTGGTATCCTTCAGCGTGTCAGAAAAACGCTTGATAACACACATAGGAAGAATGACGTTTCCGTACTCATGCGGCTTATAAGTTCCCACAAGTTTATCAGCAATTGCCCAAATAAGGTTTGCCTTCTCCTGTATATTTATCGTCGTCCTTTTGGATAGTTCTGCTGTTCCCATTACTTATTTCTATCTCAGTAGTTTCTTTTTCTGTGCTTCAAACTCTTTGTTAGTTAATAATCCTTGGTTTCTAAGCCTGGCAAGTTTTTCAATTTCATCGGCAGTAGAACCAAAACAGTTTCTTCTATTCCTTATAAACCCACTAATTGCCAATACAATAGCAATAATTATCAGAATGATGACTACCATCATAATGATTAGAGACAAACCGCCGCCATCTTGTTGAGCTGGCGAGGCTTGAAGGAATGCTGACAATGCAATGGAACACATAGCTTAAAATTTCAATAATAGTGCTTCAGATTCTTCTTGTATTCTTGTTGTACAATCCTGGAATTGTACTTCCGTTTTAGGAGGTTCTACTTGCCTTTTTGTACGTATTGTCAAATTTAGCAAAAAATACGATTCCACGATTGTAAAAAAGTGAAGGGGAAAGTTATACTGGGCATTAGATACATGCTAATCAGCATGTATATTTGAGAGAAAAGAATTTGAATTATTAACTTTTATGTTTATTTTTGCAAAGAAGATTTATGGAAAGAAATCTGTTTATTGAATTGTTGGAAAGCGGGGAAAAGGTCAGCCTTTATTCCCCTCATTTTGAAGGAGAACAATATTCTGAATTTGAGAATTTCTTGTTAAAGTACAAGGACTTATATCCAGAAGATGTAAAGCAAATTGTCTATAGATTAGACATACTAAAAAGAGATGGAGCTGAAGATAGACACTTTCGATACGAAGGAACTAGAAAAGATAGAGTAATGGCCCTTCCCTCGCATTTAGAAACAACATCGCTGAGATTGTATTTGCTTAATATTGAAGCAAAGATTCTTATAATCGGGAACGGCGGGCTTAAAGAAACGGCAACATACGAAGAGGACGTAATCCTTCATAAACAAGTAAAGACTCTTCAAAAAATCGATATTGAACTTAAACAAAGAGAACAACAAAAAGTAATCGTGATAAAAGGGACAGAATTGCTTGGAGAATTGTCTTTTACAATTGAAGAAGACTGAATTTAATATATGAAAAAGAGCAACAAGATATTAGATGAAATACGAGAGGGTATTTCCCCTGAAATTAAACTGCGACTAGAACTGTCTGTTGCTATTGCAAACAAGGTCTATGACATTCTTGAGAAAAAAGGAATGTCTCAGAAAGATTTTGCACGGTTGATTGGGAAAACGGAAACAGAAGTAAGCAGATGGCTATCCGGGACGCATAACATGACAATTGCAACAATAAGCAAGATTTCATGTGCCCTGAAAGAAGACATAATAAAGGTTTCATAACAATGATATAATCAAGGTCGCAATTGCGACCTTAAAATCTATCTGAAATCTGCCTTACTGTAAGGAAAATATAAATTCGCCACAAGTTGTGGCGAATTTACATTCCTTTCCATGCAAGGTACGATAGCCCCAGCACCATCCACCCTGCTTAACGGTAGTTCTCGATGTAGTCTATCAGCCCGATTCCAAAGAAGGCCAGGATCATTCTAAAGGTGCGTTTCATGATAACCACTAACAATTAATACATTTGATTCTCTTAATACGATGCAAATGTATTGCAGTGGTTTGACAGGTTTCGTCAAAGAGGATTATTTCTCTGAGAAATAATTTTCAATTATAAATTAATAGACCCGCATGCTTTCAAACGGAACCGATGCCTCGCCTGCTTTTTTGTAGTCTCCGTTGAAGCCATCTCCTCGGCCTTCTACTATGCCCGTGAAAGAACCGAGGACATCTCCGTTTGGAGAGAGCTCTTCAAAGACAACTCTGTTGAAACCGTTAGGATCAGGCTCGTTCTTGGCAATCTTAAGGCCAGTTACAGGGATTTCACGAGGCACTTCATCAGGAACGTAGATAAGATAGCCGCAGAGTTGTCCGTCGCTGACCTTGTCCCAATCTAAGGTAAAACGGAATGTGACATCAACATCACCTACCTTTCCCGTGTATGTCCATAGGTCTTCACTGCTGAGATTGAATTCCAGGTCTCCGAAGGAAGTCGGTATTACAGGCATTGCAGGAGTTTCCATAGGAACTTCAGCTTCCAGGGCCAGGGCATCTGTCATATCCTGGGCATACAAGGTGCGGTCTGAGTTTTTCATCTTGCTTTTATCCCTGCAGGAGACAAAGCAAAACGCAAGGATAAGCGCGGCGGTAAAGAGGAGGATCTTTTTCATAGTAATATGTTTTATGTTGATATTTTACTGATTCTATGCTAATAATTTGCTGACTGCGGAAGCATCCAGAGCCCAGGTGTAGGTAAATCTGAGCTTTTCATCAGCTTCTTCAGGATTATCTGTCAGAGTCAAGCCCTGGGCTTGTGCCTTGAGTTGGAGGAGTTCCCCCACCTTAAGCTTGTTTTTAAGGCGGCGGAGAAGTGAGCCTAAAGCAGAAGTGTCCATTTTAGTCACAACCTGGGAGGTGAAAGGCATCTCCAGCCAGGTAATCTGCCTTTCATCCACATCCAGGACTCCGAAAATCAGACCTTTGTCAAGGTTGGATTCACTGATTCGAACAATATGCTGGACTGTGGAAGGGTCGTAGGCGACACCCGTTTTGTCGGATAGGGCCATCGGATAGGCGGAGTTCATCCAGCCAACCATAAGATTCGGGGAAATGGCCCCGTAAGAGTAAGCGTTGCAGGAAAAGGCAACATACTTGGCTCCTGTCTCTTGAAGTTCAGGGAGGGAGAGCTCAATGTACTCGGCTGTTCCGACCTGATTCGGGATGTTTCGGATGTCTCCCGAGTGCTTGGCCCCAGGAAGGGATAGGTTGAAATAACCGCAATCTTCGCGATGGCCATCTTTGTAGCAGATGGCAACGCTAAGGTCCATATCAAGATGCTGGGCCTTCAGGCCGACTCCCCACTGCATGAACAGGCGGACCGCATCCCCTTCCACCTGGAAACAGGTTCCCTGAAGGGCTGCGGAAGTATCCTGAATGGAAGAAGATCTGTCACCGATGCTTACAGGAATGTCAAACAATGCCTTGTCGATGAATATCTTGCCATTAGTGCCGGAGATGTCTTCAGCCTTGAAGCGGCTGGTCATTGCCTCCTTGTAAAGACCCCATATCTCACGCCTGAGTTCATCTCTTTGTTCCGGAGTGAAATTCTCCAGCTTTTTGTTATGGTCTATTCTCTTGGTACTTCCCGTAAGGGGGCGGGCTATGCGTGCAGATTCTGTATCAAAATAAAGGTCGGCAGCATTTGCCAGGGAAAGTATCAGCCTGGACGGAACCTTGTCAAGTATCTGGCGGAAAGCCTCCATTGGCATTTTGGGCCCCATCGTAAGCATCGTGGCAAACAGGCTCCGGGCAAAAGTTCCCGGCCTCTGCTTAAGAAGTTCCAGGGCCTTCGGATAATCCACACAGCCGCAGTTTATGCCAAGATAACGGTCGAGTTTTCCCTTCCATACAGGATAATCGTCCTTGTAGAAGTAATCCAGAAGTTTGGCAAGACGCTCGTACCCAGGTTTTCTTGAATATTCGCCGAGGCGGAGGGCACGTATCATCCTAACCCACATTCCACGCTTAGGATGCATGATCTCGCAGGCCTGGCCGGCATCCATTTCCAAAGCATTCAACCATATCGCAACGGTACGGCACATGAGTCTGTCGTACTTGAGTTTAAGCTCCTGTTTCTTCCGGTCAGCGGCCTCGCTTCCTTTATCCAGAGCCGATACAATATGCGAATCAAGCTTTCTGGCATGGGAGATAAGGGTCTTAGGTTCAATTATCTGCAGTCTTCCCGTCTTTTTATGCCAAAGGAATCTTAGTATGTCCGCCGGAGAGGAAAACACGCTCCCGGCACGTTTGATATCATCATCGTTTTCTGCCTTTGAAAGAAGCGCGTCCGCCACGATCATGGAAGTTTCTTTCATCGAAATGGCTTCCCTTCCGTCAAAGCCCAGAACATCAATCAGTGTCTTAAGAGATGTCACCTGGGTGGCATCAAGGGGAACTGTGGACTCAAGAAGGGATGACTTCAGCTTGCAGAGGTCTTCCAGTGTCATCAGCCTCAGCGATTTCTTTTTGGAACCCTGCCCCTTGAAAATGAAGTTTGAGGTTATGAAAGGCGTGCCGCAGAACGGACATCCGTTATACCTCTCCAGTGGGAAAGTGCCGTCCGGAATGAAATGTCCGCAAGGAAGGACATTTCCCCTCATTCTTTCACGTCCGCCGAGATAGTTTGCGTAAAAGGTTATGCAGTGATCGATGAAAGACTCTCCTGTAGGAGTGTCCCAGCCCTTGACAAGCGGGGTCCAGTTGAGTTTGATTCCCAGGGCAGTGTCTATAGCGCCGGAAATCTCGCCGAGATAAGATTCAGGAACCGTCTTCAGGGCATTTAAAAGTTCTTCCTCTGCAACATAGCCTTTTTCTGAAAGACTCAGAAGGAAGGCGGCAACTTCTTTGGAAATATGAGCCGTATGGGCCAGAGCCTTACGGTCTGCATCCACGAACACGGCATTATATCGCAGAGCTACAGAAAGAAGCTTCTTGTTTCTGTCTATCGTTTCCATATCTGAAAACAACGGAAATTGCCGGTCTGGAAATGAAACCCGAAGGTCTCGCAAATTGAAGTAAGACCGGCTTGGTCCGTTGTAACGCAAATATAATGAAAAATTGCCTAAATGTCTGTAGGAGCGGAATCGTCCTTCGGATTGTCCGGATTGTCTATAGGACGCTCCATATCCTCAGGAGTGTACTCCGGCGGGCCTGTAACCGTCTTAGGTGTCTGGCTCGGACGGACGATGTATCTCTGGTAGTAGGTAAGCAGCAAGGTGGTCAGAGGCAGGGCTATGATCATTCCAAGTATGCCGAGGAGACTTCCCCAGATAGACAGTGAAAGCAGGATGATCGCCGAGTTGAGTCCTGTTACCTTACCCATGATCTTCGGAGTGAGTATGGTATCCTGGATCGTCTGCACGATGGCGAAGACTATCAGCACGGAAAGAATTATCATCCAGAAGCTCTCTCCTGTATCTGCCGCCTTCACCGCAGCCAGCATGGTCAGAGGAATAAAACTAACGATCTGCAGATAAGGCACCATATTGAGAAGGCCTATGAAAAGCCCCATCGCCACGGCCATCGGGAATCCTATGATAAGGAATCCTATGCAGAACAATATTCCAACGCAAAGGGCAACGCAGGCCTGGCCTCGGAAATACTTGTTCATACCCACTTCTATATCGCCGACAATCTGATTCACCGGCCTGCGCCACTTCTCCGGAAGGATTGAATGCCACCCGCCGATAAGCCTTTCATAATCAAGCAATATAAACAGTGTGTAGAGCAGGGCCATTGTCACCGACAGAAGTCCCGAGAGGGCTTTCAGGGAGCCTGTGAGCACACCCCATATCTTAGGCATGGATTCCTGGATGACACTCAGCAGGCCATCAATGGTGAATGCGGCCTTGAGATGGTTAATATCCAGATGGCTGCGAAGGAAATCCCTTATGGTGGCTGATATCCCCCCTGATTCATAATCGCTCTGGAGATAGTTCACGAGCATGTTCTTCACCTTCATGATCTCCTGGATCATCGGAGGGAATATCAACAAGAACAATCCGTAGAGTACGCCTCCCACAACAATGAATGAAGCCAGTATGGCAAGGATGCGGTACTTGAAGCGGCATTTGTACTGGAAAAAGCAAACCAGAGGGTGAAGAAGATAAGAAACCAACCACGCTACTCCGAAAGGCAAAAGCACACTGCTCAACCTCTTGAGCAACATAAACACCCCTACCACCAGCAGGGTTATAAGGCACCAACGGATGAATCTGTCGAATGTAATGGTTTTGTTCCAGCCGCTTTCCATGAAGCTCCGTATTTGTCTGTTAAATGAATTTCAGGTTTTGCAAAGTTATCTAAAATGTGTTATATTTGGAATTGTATATAACAGAAAAAAACATAGAGCTATGAAATTCAGGTGGTTCAGAAATTTCCTCAAGGGCTGTTCCCTCACGACGGCATTGTTCATTTTCCAGGCCTGCTATGGCACCGGCCCTGGATTTCAGAGAGATTTTGCAGAACAGCAGTATGTCTTTGAAGTGACGGATAGCGAGGGGAATCCTATCAGCAATGCAAAGATCTACGCAAAGCTGGATGAAAATGAGGTTTATTGGTCTGACAGCACCGTTACGGAAGCTGACGGAATTGCATTGATGTTCATAAACAATCCTGATCAAGTCCAGCCTGTTTTCAGCGTAGAAGCTGAAGGCTACACAGCTAATGGCGTCACAGACCCTCTTCCTTTCGGCAAAACCTCTGTAGTCCTTAACAAGGCTGAATAATGCGCCCTTTCCTTTTTCGCGCTTTCAGAAGGCTCGAGACAAAGGTCCACGAGCTCAATTATCTTTTCTGGGAATGTACTCAGCGATGCAATCTCAGTTGCCGCCACTGCGGCAGCGACTGCTTTGTCTCTGCCAAAGACCAGGATATGCCTCTTGACGATTTCCTCAGGGCCCTGGACACCATACCTAACACTCACCAGAAGTTTACAGTAGTGCTGACAGGCGGAGAACCGCTTCTGAGACCGGACATAGACAAGGTCGGAAAAGAAATCCGCCGTCGCGGCTACAACTGGAGCATGGTCTCCAACGGATTCTTCTATACTGAAGAAATGCACCGCCGCCTGATGGGTGCTGGAATGAACGCCCTTACCATTAGCCTGGACGGAATAGGAGAGGCCCATAACTGGATGAGGGGCAATCCCAAGAGCTACGAAAACGCCCTCAAAGCCATAAGCATAGCCGCAAAGGAAAAATACCTGGATTTTGACGTTGTAAGCTGCATCAACAAGCGCAGTCTTCCGCAGATGGAAGAAATTTACACCGTCCTCTCAGGCCTCGGGGTAAAGCGTTGGAGAATCTTCACCATCATCCCTATCGGAAGGGCCGTCCAGGATCCGGACCTCCATCTTTCAAACGAGGAGATGGTCCGGCTGATGGATTTCATCGCCGCAAAACGCCGCCAGAAAACTCCGATGGAGGTTACCTTCAGCTGTGAGGGATATCTTGGAAAATACGAGGAAAAGGTCCGCCCCGTAAGATACTTCTGCCACGCTGGCATCAACATAGCATCTGTCCTGATAGACGGAAGGATATGTGCCTGCCCTAACATAGACAGAGATGTCTTCTCCCAGGGCAATATCTACACAGACAATCTCTATGAAGTCTGGGAAAACAAATTCCAGGTCTTCCGCAACCGCAACTGGGCCCGCAAAGGAATCTGCGCCGGCTGTAAACAGTTCAAGAACTGCCTTGGTGGCGGAATGCACAACTGGAGGGGAGACTGCTCCCAGGTTCTCAGCTGCCACTATCGGCGCACTGGGAACCAATAACAAAAAAACCGCAGCCAAATGACTGCGGTTTTCTGTTTCCCATCGCTGAGAATTACTTTGCTTCAGCTCCTTTTGGGCAGTCCTTGTGCTGACCATCGCACTCGGCCTTCCCCTCTGGGCAAGCCTGGCCGTGATGATGCTTTGGGCCTTTAGGACCGAAGCATGGAACAGCCTTGGTTGCAGGGAATGCCTTGCTCCAAGCCTTCAGAGCAGAACCGTCAGCGGCCTTGATTTCCTTAACCTGCTTTACAGCAATTTCAGGAACTGCAACCTCCGGGCACTTCTCAGGTTTTCCTTCCTTGCACTCAGGCTTTCCTGCCTTCTCGCACTCAACCTTTGCAGAATCGCAAGCTGCCTTCTCGCACTCTGGTTTTCCTGCCTTTTCGCACTCAGCCTTTGTTGAATCGCATGCTGCTTTCTCGCACTCCGGCTTTGCCTCAGGACAAGCTTTCTTAAGAACGATAACTACGAACTGTCCATCTACGCTCTTAGGACCTTCGCACTCTGGCTTTGCCTCAGGGCACTGGGTCTTTGTGGAATCGCACTGGGTCTTTGTGGAATCGCACTGGGTCTTTGTAGAATCGCACTGGGCCTTTGCCTTGTCACATTCTGGCTTTTCGCCCTTGCACTCAGGTTTCTCAGGAACAGCGGTAACGTCCTTGTCGGTTACGAATACTTTCTCGATTTCCTTACCCTCAATCTGGAAAGCGTCAGCTGCAACGCTCTCTGCAGAAACTGCCTTTGCATACTTTACAACAACGGCTGCAGGCTGTCCGTCCGGACCTGCAACAACAGCGGTAACACTCTCAGGCTGACCTCCTGAGCAAGAAGCAAGCAGCAGACCTGCTGCAGCTACTCCAATCACTGAAACGATGATGTTCTTTTTCATAATGCTTATGTCTTATTGTATTAACGATTATCCTTGCTTTTCTTCAGCAAAGTTACCCATTTGATAAAAGAAGCTCCTTTCAGGATGGCTTATGTCAGTCCAAATGGTTAAATTTGCATAGAATCTTAATTTTTTTGAAACACAACACTATGAGCAAAGGCAAAATACTTCTGACAGGCGCGGCGGGTTACATAGGTTCCCATACCTGGGTGGAACTTTCACAGGCTGGCTACGACGTCGTGGGAGTGGATAACTTCTACAATTCCGAAAGAGATGTCATAGAGCGCATCGGGAAGATACTCGGAAAACCTGTAATCTTTGAAGAGGCGGACTGTTCTGACCTGCAGGTTTTCGGAAAGGTGTTCGAAAAGCATCCGGACATTGTAGGTGCTGTGCATTTTGCTGCATGCAAGGCAGTTGGAGAGAGCATCGATAAGCCTTTGATGTATTATCGCAATAACATAGTTTCTCTTCTGAACCTTATAACCCTGATGACGGAAAAGGGCAAGAAAGCCAACATAGTGTTCTCGTCCTCCTGTACGGTCTACGGTCAGCCTGATGCCGAGCATTTGCCAATCGCGGAGGATGCTCCCTTGAAAAGGAGCCTTTCCCCTTACGGCAAGAGCAAGCAGATGGCAGAGGAGATCCTTTCAGACAGCGTGATTGCCTTCCCTGAGCTCAAGGTTTGTGCCCTTCGTTATTTCAACCCTATCGGAGCACATCCGTCAGCCCTCATAGGCGAACTTCCGAGAGGCGTCCCTCAGAATCTTGTACCGTTTGTAACCCAGACGGCTGCGGGAATCAGAGATCATCTGAATGTATTCGGCGATGACTACAACACACCTGACGGAAGCTGCATAAGGGACTATATCTATGTCGTGGATCTGGCAAAGGCTCACGTAAAGGCGATAGACAAGCTTGTGGGAGAGACTGATGTCCATCCGGTTGACCAGACAGACGAACCTACGTACGTGGATGCCGCAAAGACCGGCAGGTGGTATATCTATAACCTGGGAACAGGACGCGGACTTAGCGTGCTGGAACTTGTGAACGGATTCATGAAAGCTACAGGCGTCAATCTTCCTTATCAGATTGCTCCGCGACGCCAGGGAGACATCGAACAGGTTTGGGCAGACCCGAGGAAGGCCGAGAGGGAACTTGGCTGGAAGGCAGATACCCCTATCGAGGATGTTCTCCGCTCCGCCTGGAACTGGCAGAAAACCCTTTAATTTATTGCGCAATAAATCTGTAAGTTATCTGACCGATCTGAGGATCGTCAGCCGTATCGCTTTTTGAGAATCTAGAGCGTTTTGCCGCATCGAGAGCCGCGCTCCTGATACATTCGTCCGCA
The DNA here is from genome assembly GCA_902789435.1 of uncultured Bacteroidia bacterium. Taxonomy (GTDB): domain Bacteria; phylum Bacteroidota; class Bacteroidia; order Bacteroidales; family UBA932; genus Egerieousia. The sequence continues at coordinate 12,550 of CADAOA010000016.1, forward strand.
ACGGAAGCATCGGCGACAACGGCGGCTTTCTGGACATAGCCGTTTCTCCCTACATATATCTGGATAGTAACATCCCCGCCACCACGGCATTTATAGACCGGAATGGGCAGGGAAAAAGCCCTGCGGCCATCAAGTATCCAGTAGAGTACAGATGGGCCCTTATATGCGGGCGTTTCTTCCTTTTTCTCCTCGTATTTTGCGGCTGACGGAACTTCATCCACACCATCCGTCTGGATTTTAGCGGCATCCTTGATTCTCTGCTGGAGGTCTTCGGCATCCTTGTAAAGTTTGTCGGCGTCCGTATTACGGTCATCCTTAAGCTGGGAATTGCTGCGGTTCACGGCAACTGCCCTGTAAGTGGTTACCGGACGCCCGGCTATCTGGTCTTCCAGCTGGGCCTTGGCAATGGCCTTGATTTCTTCCTGAAGCCTTTCCTGTTCCTCCTGTCGCTCCCTTGCGATCTGGCCTTCCGAATCGGTGACAAAAGAGATTTCCCCTTTCCTAACGGTGGAAATGGAAACAATCAGAAGGATGATTACAAGAACTAGATGGAAAATGATTGTCAGGTAAAGACCAGCCCGGCGGCTCAGCCTGTCTGATTTGGCAAACCGCTCCTGGTCTTCATCCGATATCATCTTCCTGTCAGGCATTATTCACCGCGGGTAAGGAGGGCTTTTTCTATTGTCGCGATGATGATGCTGATAGCCACACGGTTATGACCGCCTTGAGGCACGATGATGTCTGCATACCTCTTGCTTGGCTCGATGAACTGCAGGTGCATCGGCTTTACGGTTTCCTGGTAGCGCTTGAGAACCTGCTGGATGGTCTTGCCCCTCTCCTCGATGTCTCTCTGGATTACTCTTCCAAGGCGGTCGTCGGCATCGGCGTCAACGAAGATGGAGATGTCGAACAGCTTCCTCAACTCCTCGTTGGTGAACACCAGGATACCTTCAACTATAATGATGGTGGCAGGCTCAACGTGAACGGTCTCTGTCTTTGACCTGGAGCAGGTTATGTAGGAATAAACCGGAGACTCGATGGCCTGTCCGGAGCGGAGCTTGGCAAGGTCGGACACCAGAAGATCCCAGTCTATGGAGTTAGGATGGTCGAAGTTGTTGGCAGCCTTCTGCTCTGGAGTCAGGTGACTGCTGTCCTTGTAGTAGGAATCCTGGGAGATTACCGCTACGTCTTCCTCCTTGAGAAGGTTCTTGATTTTTCTAACAACCGTTGTTTTGCCGGAACCTGTTCCGCCGGCTATTCCAATTATCAGCATATGTTTAGTTTTTAGAATTCAGCGTTCTTCGGAGTTCTAGGGAACGGTATCACATCACGGATGTTCTGCATTCCGGTAACGAACAGAAGCAGACGCTCGAAGCCCAGGCCGAATCCGGCGTGAGGGCAGGTTCCCCATCTTCTGGTATCCAGATACCACCAGAGGTTGGTAGTGTCCATGTTCAGTTCCTTGATGCGTGCCATAATCTTCTCGTATGAAGATTCCCTTTCGCTTCCGCCGATGATTTCTCCGATCTTCGGGAAGAGGACGTCCATTCCGCGGACGGTCTTGCCATCTTCGTTCTGCTTCATGTAGAAGGCCTTGATCTCCTTAGGGAAATCGGTGAGGATGACAGGCTTACCGAAATGCTTTTCAACGAGGTATCTCTCATGCTCGCTCTGAAGGTCTGTGCCCCAGTGAACTGGGAACTCGAACTTTTCTCCGCTCTTCTCGAGAATATCTACAGCCTCGGTGTAAGTAACTCTCTGGAAAGAGATTCCGACTACACTCCTCAGGCGCTCGATAAGGCCCTTGTCAAACATGTCGTTGAGGAACTGGAGATCTTCAGCGCAGTTGTCGAGAGCATACTGGACAAGATACTTTATGAAGTCCTCGGCCAATTCCATATTGTCGAAGTTGTCATAGAATGCCATCTCAGGCTCAATCATCCAGAACTCTGCCAAGTGGCGAGGAGTATTGGAATTCTCTGCCCTGAAGGTAGGTCCGAAAGTGTATATCTTGCCAAGGGCAGTGGCTCCGAGCTCACCTTCCAGCTGGCCGCTTACGGTAAGGGCAGTCTGCTTGCCGAAGAAGTCCGTGGAGAAGTCAACGTCTCCGGTCTCCTTGTTGATAGGGATGTTCTTAAGGTCCATGGTCGTAACCTGGAACATCTCGCCCGCACCCTCGCAGTCGCTCTCCGTGATCAGCGGGGTATGAAGGTAGAAGAAGCCGTGCTCGTTGAAATACTTGTGGATGGCGAAAGCCATAGCATTACGGATCCTCATAACGCATCCGAAAGTGTTGGTCCTCATCCTTATGTGAGCAATCTCGCGGAGGAACTCCATGGAATGGCCCTTCTTCTGGAGAGGATAATCTGCAGGATCTGCCTTGCCGTAAACCTCTATGCTGTCTGCCTGGACCTCAACACTCTGGCCTTTTCCCATACTCTCCACCAGCTGCCCCTTTACGCAGAGGCAAGCTCCTGTGGTAACGTCCTTAAGCTGGTCTTCAGTAAACTTGTCTCCAGCGCAGACAACCTGCATGTTGCGGATGGTACTGCCGTCATTCAGGGCAATGAAACTGACGTTCTTGTTGCCTCTTTTTGTCCTTACCCAACCTTTCACGATTACCTCTGAACCAGGCTGCTGGAGGAAAAGTTCCTTTATGCTTTTGCGAGTAAATTCACCCATATCAATATCTCCTTTAATTAATTATTTCACGTATTTTCTGATTGCGTCTGCCCAAATCTTGTAGCCTTCCTGAGTTATATGAAGGCCGTCTCTTGTAAGTTCCGGCTTGAGAACCTGCTGGGAAGCCGGAAGTGAGAGGTCTGCAGGACCGTTGGCAAGAAGCAGAGGATAGAGGTTGATGAAAGTAACCTTCTCCTGCTTAGCCATCTTCTCCAGTTTTGCGTTTATCTCAGAGAACATGGCTGTCTTGCCGTTAAGAAGGCGGTAACGCTTGAAGCTCTCGTTGATAGGCAGAAGGCTCTGCAGATATATCTTTGTCTTAGGGCTTTCTTTCTTTATCCTGCGGACTACATTTATGATACCGTTTGCAATGGAATCGGCTGTAAGGTTGTGGCTTACGTCATTGGCTCCGGTCAGGAAGAAGATGGTCTTGGGATGGCCCGGAAGTATCTGGTCAAGCCTTGCGTCAATGCCTCCGAAAGTATCTCCCACGATTCCGCGGTTTCGGATGGCGCCGCCTTTTTTCTCGAGAGCCTTCTGGACTTCAGGAAAGTAGGTTTCCCACTTTCCGCCTTCTGTCAGGGAGTTGCCCAGGAAGACAATGTCATTCTCGCCGATAGGTCTTTCCTTGTCGAATACTGCCTTCCTCTTGTAGTAATGGTCTGTGTAAACAGGAGTGGCAGCCATCGCCTTCATTATGTTCTTAGGGATATCCGTATTGTCTATCCTTCCAGCAAACATCTGGCTGCCTGTTCCAATTGCAAATACCGGGACAGGTATGCCGGTGTGGCTCTTCGTGGACCATCCTATCCTTGCTGACTTGTTAAGGGAATCTATTGCCTCCTTAGACACAGGCTTGCCGTTTATCGCATCGTTGAACACCGTAAGGTCAAAGACATATCCTCTCTCTCTTCCCAGAGCAAGTCCTCCGGTTTCGTGGTCAGCAGTTACAACTATAAGAGTCTCGTCCGGATGCTGCTTGTAGAACTCATAGGCAACGTTTATGGCCTTGTCAAAATCAATGGTTTCAGTGATGACTCCGGCGGCCCTGTTGCTATGAGCCTCCCAGTCAATCTGTCCGCCTTCAGCCATGATGAAGAAGCCCTTCCCGTCCGGCTCGTACATAAAGTCGATGGCACTTTCAACTACCTGATAACCGTATGCAAGGCGCTGTCTCTTTTCTTCTTACCATCCTGGAAGAGAATCATCTTGCTGGCTCCGGCTTTCTTTGCCTTGTAGTCGTCAACTCCGAGGGCAACGGTGTAGCCGTATTCGTTAACCTTATTGTAGATCTGGTCTGCGGCATCCTTTATTTCTTTGTTCCTGGCCCCCTCGAATCCTCCGCCACCGAAGAAATCGAAACCGCTTTCAGGAAGCTCCATGGCTATTTCGAAATAGTTTTTTCTCCTTTCGTTGTGGGCATAGAAGCAGGCAGGAGTTGCATGGTCTATGGTCACCGATGTCATTATGCCGATCTTGTAGCCCAGTTCCTTGAGCTTATATGATATCTGATGAAGTGGAATGGAATCCGCCGGATAGATGCCAACGGTGCCGTTATTGGCCTTGTAACCGGAAGCAAGGGCAGTAGCGGCTGCACTTGAGCAGGTGATGATGTTGGATGCGGAATAGGTTGTAGCAACTCCCATCACCGGAAACTGTGTAAATCCAAGCGGAGTATTGGAGATTTTTCCGTCCTTCTGGGAAAGCCAAGCCTCCGTCATGGAAATATGGGCAAGTCCCATTCCATCGCCGATGAAAAGGAATACGTATTTCGCCTTATCCTGTGCGTAAGAAGTTGAAAACGCGAGAACTGCGGCCATTAACAAGGCCAAGGTCCTCCTGAAAAATCCTCTGAATTTCATATTTGTGCAAAAATTATCTTCCAAAAGTACAAATCTACAAAAATTTTGCGCCTTTAGGAAAAAAGAAACGCCGGCGATTTGGCCGGCGTTCCATTTTTTACATCATCCTTAAGATTAGTTTGCTTCTCTCTGACGAGCTACATACAAAATCTTGAGGGCGGAACAACGTCTGAGTTCCTGTTTGATATCCGTGATGATACCCATGCGGACGTTCTCATCAGCCTTCAGTGCAACGGTCATAGCCTCACGCTCGCCCTCGGAGATGGACTCTCTTTCTGCAGCGATGAAGTCACGGATCTCGTTGACTGTCTTGTAGGAGTCGTTCAACTGGATTCGGGAATCAGTTCCGTACTGAGCCTGCTTGGAAGGGATAGGAGCTCCCACATAAATGTAGGAAGTCAGGTCCTTTCTCTCAAGCTTGGTGTTCTCGGTGGCTGCAGGCAGCTTAACCTGAACGAGCTTGTCGGTCTGGCGGAACGATGTAGATATCATAAAGAAGAACAGGAGCATGAACACGATGTCCGGAAGGGATGCCGTGCTGATTGCAGGTGCGGATTTCTTACCGCCTTTTCTAAATCTTCCCATTACGATACCTCCTTACTTTTTACCTTTTGAAACGTCCTTAGGCTCAGCCTCGGAAATGTTCTGAGGAATAGCCTCCTTGACAATTTTCTGATGATCTTCGTCCAACTGTGCGTATTTCTTGCCGTATTTTGCGGTGGAGAACTGGTCTCTGAGCTCGTTGATTGCTCTCACGATCTCGTTCTGAACCTGGATGTACGTGTTGTACAAAGTTCCCTTATCGTTCTGCAAAGAAACCACACCTTTGGATACCGGATAATTACCCAGGCCCTTTATAGCCTTAACTTCCTTCTCAGGCATGTTAGGGTTGTCTGTAGGGTTGCTGAGCATCTCAACTATCTTATCCTTTATCTGGCTAACGTCAGTCGGAGTGGAGCCAACCATTATCTTGTCCTGAGAGTTAATCTTCACGACGATGATATTCCTACGGTTGATCTTCACATCTTCCTGCTGCTGATTCTCTTCCGGCATAGGAGGGAGTTTTCTGGAAATTCCCTTGTCCACATCCATTGTTGTGGTGATGAGGAAGAACACCAAAAGCAAGAAAGCTATGTCCGCCTGACTGGAAGCGTTGATGTCGGGTGTCTTTCTAGCCATTTTAATTTTTTTGTTTTAAGACTTTCTCCTTAACAAGCTGCCGAAGATTGTAACAAGGATAGCTACAACCAGCAGGATTATGGACATGATGAGGACGGTGTCCGTCATCTTCAAGGTGCCATGTGTAGGCTCGGCAACGCTTGATGACAAGCTTACAGGATTGCCAGAAGCAAGCAAGTAAGAAATCACCAGAGCACCAAGGAAGACACAAATGTTGATAAGGGTCTTCTTGCCGCCTCTTCCGCTACGGTATACCATTGGCAGGAATATAGCCAACAATATAGCGATAGCAAGAAGGATGTATGCCCAGTTCAATATCGTGGAAACCATTGTGCCGTCACCAGTTCCCTTGTTCAGGAAAAGGAATGCAACACCGATAACCACTGATATGGCTAACAGTACATACAATATGAGTTTTGATTTGTTCTTCATTTTGCTCTAATTGATTTACTTCTTGTTGTATTTGGTGAGAATATCTACAAAGTTGATGGATGCGTCCTCCATGGAGTTAACCAGTGAGTCGATCTTTGCAACGATAATGTTGTAGAAAATCTGAAGGATGATAGCAACGATCAAACCGGCGATGGTTGTAATCAAAGCCACCTTAATACCACCTGCTACAACGGTTGGGGAAATATCACCAGCAGCCTCGATAGCGTCGAATGCGCCAACCATACCAACTACTGTTCCCAAGAATCCCAACATAGGAGCAAGGGCGATGAACAGAGCTATCCAGGAAAGACCGCTCTCAAGCTGGCCCATCTGAACTCCACCGTAAGCGGTGATGTTCTTCTCAACGCTCTCAAGACCCTCGTCATAGTGAAGGAGACCCTGATAGAAAATAGAAGCTACAGGACCACGGGTATCACGGCAAAGATCCTTTGCCTTCTCAATACCACCCTCCTGGAGAGCAGACTCGATGCCCTCGAGAAGCTTCTTGTTGTTGGTAGTGGCTCTTGAGAGATAGATAAGTCTCTCGATAGCGATTGCCAAACCCAGTATGAGACAGAGAACAACCCATACCATAAATGCAGGACCACCCTCGATGAACTTGGTCTTGATCTGCTGATACAGAGGCTTGTCTGACTTAACGTTGAAAGGATCTACTTCTGCTGGAGCTGCAACTTCCTCAGCCTGAGGAGCCGGAGCTACCTGCTCAGTTGCATTCTCGTCAGTCTTCTGATCCTGAGCTACTGCGTTCTGGGCAGTCAATGCCATTAGGCCTGCAACTGCCAAAAACATGAAAAGTTTTTTCATAAATTTTGTTGTGATTAAAGTATTAAACAATGTTTATCAGTTATTATTTGTTTTTTCCTGTAATGGTTTCCGTAAAACGAAGTGCAAGATAGCAATTTTTTTTCACAATGGCATCAAACTCCAGAAATTTCCCCTCTCAGGCATTTTTGCATTTCCTTTTTCACCTTTTCCGGTGAGGAATACCTTCCAAGAAGCATGAAAAGCTTGCAGAGCGTGGCTTCCGTGGTGCCGTCATAGCCGCTGATGACTCCCGCACCCTTAAGCCCCATACCCGTGGCATAGGCATTCATATCCACCTTCCCGGCATGGCATTGGGTTACATTTACGATTATCAAGCCCTTGTCTACCCATTTTTTCATCGTAGACAAAAAAGCTTTGCCGGTAGGAGCGTTGCCGCTGCCGAATGATTCCAGCACAACTGCCCGGCATCCCTTGGTGGAAAGCACGGCGTCTATCGCCTGAGGGGTTATGCCTGGGAAAATCTTCAAGATGGCAACATTCGTATCTATCTTGTCCCTTATTTTCAGAGGTATATCCCATCTTTCAGGATAATGGATCAGATGGCGGTTGTACTTGATATGGATTCCCACGTCTGCCAGGACCGGATAGTTGGCGGAACGGAAGGCACGGAAATTCTCCGCATTGTATTTGGTTGTGCGGTTTCCGCGATAGAGTTGGCTTTCAAAGTAAATGCAGACTTCCGGAACCATCGGATGACCTTCGGCATCCTTGGCAGCAGCAATCTCTATTGAGGAAATGATGTTTTCCTTGCCGTCCGTCCGGAGCATTCCCACAGGGAGCTGGCTTCCGGTCAGGACAACTGGTTTTGCCAGGTCCTCCAGCATAAAGCTCAGAGCTGAAGCCGTGTAGGACATCGTATCCGTGCCGTGAAGGACCACAAAGCCGTCGTACTTGGCGTAGTTCTCCTTAATTATCCGGCAAAGTTTAACCCAGAAATCCGGAGTTATGTCTGACGAGTCTATCACCGGGTCAAACGAGCAGGTGTCTATCTTGTAGCCGAACTTCTTGAGTTCCGGGACCTCTGTCTCTATCTGGCTTATATCCACCGGAACCAGAGCCATGGTCCTTTCATCCTGCTTCATACCGATCGTTCCGCCGGTATAGATCATCAAAATTGAACTTTTCATATCGCGATGTTTTTTTCAGGAAGAGAGAAAAGCTCTTCCGCGTTCTTTGTAGTCTGAAGGGCAACTTCCTCAATGCCAATACCTTTTACCTCAGCGACCTTTGCCGCTATCAAAGGGATGTAGGAAGATTCGTTCCTTTGTCCCCTATGCGGAGCCGGAGTCAGATAAGGAGAATCCGTCTCCAGAAGAATGTTTTCCAGAGGTATGTCCGCCACCACCTTGGCTATGCCGGCGTTCTTGAAGGTTACCACGCCACCTATCCCCACCTTGAATCCACCCAGCAAGGAAATCCTGCGGTAGGTTTCAATGCTTCCCGTAAAGGCGTGAAAAACGCCGCTGAGCCTCCCTTTGAAGCCCTGCATTATATCCAGCATATCTTCCGTGGCGCTTCTTTCGTGGATGATCACCGGCAGGTTTTCCCTGGAGGCATATTCCAGCTGGGCGGAGAGCACTTCCTTCTGCTGGGAAAAGAAATCCCTGCTCCAATAGGCATCCAACCCTATTTCCCCTACCGCTATATATCTGTTTTTATTGGCTTTGAGTTCGCCGAGGGCAAATTCCAGCTCATCTTTCCAATTCTCCCCGACGGATGTCGGATGGAGGCCCATTCCCATAAATGTATGCTCCCTGTATTCCTCATACACTGACATCTGGGCCTTGAAGCAAGTGGAATCTATGGCAGGGAAGATCCACCGGTCCACACCGCTGGCAAGGACACGTTCCATCACCTGGGAACGGTCCCCGTCAAAAGCCTCGTCGTAAAGATGAGTATGTGTATCAACAAAACGCATAGTTATGTCCTGTACCACAGGCCGGAAGCGTCTTTACGTATCTGCCCGTCCATTTCCAGTTCCAGGAGCACCAGGCTCAAATCCCGGAAATCCATTCCAACCCTGGCGCAGAGAAAGTCCGCCGTCCGTCCTTTTACAGATGATAAAGATAGCAATAATTTCTGCTTGGTCTCCTCCGGAACGGAAAACAGAGTGGGCTGGCGTTTTATGTCAGATATGTAGCCGTCTGTCCATCCCATGGATTTGATTATGGTGGAGGAATTCAGGCACAGTTGAGCCACATTTCTGTTTATCAGGTAATTACATCCATAGGAGTTTGCATCCCACATACGCCCCGGGACAGCAAAGATGTCCTTGTTGCTGGATGACGCATACTCCACCGTGCTCATGCTTCCGCCGCTAATGCGGCTTTCCCCTACCAGCAGGGCACTGCATATTCCGGCGATGATGCGGTTTCTCTGAAGGAAATTGCGGCGAAGGGGCTTGGTACCCCTGGGATATTCAGTCAATACCCCACCCTGACCAATCATGCGGACGGCAATATCCCTGTGGGCGGATGGATATATGATGTCTATGCCACAGGGCAGAACGGCAAAAGTTTCCAATCCTGCATCCAGCGCTGCTTTATGGGCGCTTCCGTCTATGCCCAGGGCCAGGCCGCTCGCAATCTGGACACCGGAACAGGATTCCGCAATGTCCGAAACAATCCTGCTCACGCATTCCGTACCGTAGGTGGAAGCAACACGGGTTCCCACTATGCTCAGTATCCGGCTTCCGAAAGAAGCGCTCCCCCGGTAATACAGCAGAAATGGAGGATAGGGACATTCTTTCAGCAAAGCGGGATATTCATCGCTGAGCAATGATATCAGCTTAACTCCTTTTGACCTCATCCAGAGAGCCTCCTGCCGCCCCCACTCCATCATTTCCCTGGAGAAAAGCATTTCCCCGATACCGTCAACCTTAAGCAACCCGTCCACAAAACCGGAACCTTCTTCCAAAAGCCTTTCGCCACTTCCAGCCTCCCTGAGAAGCATACACCCCTTTGCCGGGTGATTAATCAGAACACGGCTCATCGCACACAGCAGAGCCTCAACCTCGATCTCCATATTTGAAATAAAAACGGCGGCAAGATATGAATCTGCCGCCGTTCAGGAATGCCAAACGGTACAATTTACCCGTTTGCAGAAGATCTGGCGAATTACACGATCAGCATAGCGTCTCCGTAGATACCGAAACGGTATATGCTGGAGGCGTCCTTTGCATGCATAGCCTGCTTGTAAGCCGCCATAACCTTGTCATAACCGCCGAAAGCCGCCTGGCACATAAGCATCGTGCTCAGAGGATAGTGGAAGTTAGTCACCAGAGCATCCACGATCTTGAAGTCATAAGGAGGGAAGATGAACTTGTTGGTCCATCCGTCGATAGGCTTCACCCTGTGGGTTGTGGTAACCGGTGTCTCCAAAGCCCTGGCCACGGTAACTCCAATGGCGAAAACCTTATGACCGTCTGCCTTGGCCTTGTTGATCTTTTCCGCTGATTCCTCGGAGATTATTATTCTCTCGCTTCCCATCTTATGCTTGGAAAGGTCTTCTACATCCACGCCGCCAAAATTGCTCAGGCCTACGTGAGAAGTTATGAAGGTACTCTCCACACCCTTGATTTCCATACGGGTGAAAAGCTCACGGCTGAAATGGAGACCTGCTGCCGGAGTGGCGATAGCACCCTCGTTACGGGCGAATATCGTGTTGAAATTCTCCAGATCTTCCTCATTCGGATGTGGACGGATCTCCTTTGGGACAGGAAGTTCTCCCACACTGAAAAGCGTCTGGCGGAAATCCTCGTAGCTTCCGTCGAACAGGAAGCGGAGGGTTCTGCCCCTGGAGGTGGTATTGTCTATTACCTCGGCTACCAGAGAATCGTTCTCGCCGAAATACAGCTTGTTACCGATTCTGATCTTGCGGGCCGGATCAACCAGCACGTCCCAGAGCCTTTGCTCGCGATTAAGTTCCCTGAGGAGGGAAACTTCTATCTCAGCTCCGGTCTTTTCCTTGTTTCCCTGAAGACGGGCAGGAAATACTTTGGTGTCGTTGAGGACGAAAATATCCCCCTCGCGGGCATAATCCAGGATATTCTTGAAGATTTTGTTTTCTATTTTGCCGGACTGGCGACGCATCACCATCAGCTTGCAATCATCCCTGAAACGGGTAGGTTCCTTTGCGATCAAATCGGCGCGGAAAGGAAATTTAAATTGTGATAATTTCATAAAAACTCTGTTTTTGCCCATGCACGATAGGCAAATATTTATACGGAGGATATTCAAAAAGGTTACAATTACCCGAAATATTCTTTGATATCCAGGGCGTCTTCCACGCGGAATCCTCCTGAGGCAGAGCGTCTAAGGGCAGACATATAGGCCCCGCTGGAAAGCATGGCTCCAAAATCCCTGGCCATGGAACGGATGTAGGTTCCCTTGCTGCACTCTATCCTGAGGGTGGCGGTGGGAAGGTTCCGTATCTGGTCCGGAGCAAGGAGAGAACCCTCGGTGTAGCGAACCACCGGATTATTCTCCTCCGATGCTATCCTTTTCTTCACGACAAAGGTGTTGTGAGTTTCGTCAGTACCGTAGGAAGGGCGTTCCAGGGTCTTTGAAAGCGGATTATCCGCATCCAGAAGTTCACACGCATAAATCTTTACGGCTGCCGGCTTGAGGTCTGACTCCTCCCCGTTCCTTGCAAGGTAATAGCTCCTTGTGCCGTTCACGTACTTGGCGGAATATGCCGGAGGCATCTGTTCGGTCTGGGAAATGAAGCTTTCCGCCGCTTTTCTCATATCTGCCTCGGCGATGTGACCGAAAGGATAGAGTGCGTCTATCGGATGTTCCCTGTCAAAAGAAGGAGTGGTGGCTCCAAGGGTGAACTCCGCGATGTACTCCTTGCGTTCAGCCTGAAGGGCTTCGCTGAGTTTGCATGCTTTTCCGACACAGATTATCAGCAGGCCTGTCGCCAAAGGATCCAGTGTGCCTGCATGTCCGATCTTTACATTCTTGGTGCCGAAGTGGTTGCGGAGAACATACTTTATCTTGCGGACAACATCTGAACTTGTCCACCGGTATGGTTTGTCAACCGGAAAGATTATGCCCTCGGGATATGCGGACATATCTTTTTCCAGGCCGACGGGATTGTGTCTGTCTATGACAACAGGGTTTAATGGCATACGGGAATCTTCTCAATCCTGCGCTGATGGCGTCCGCCTTCGAACTCGGCTGCCATATAAGCCCTTACTATGTCCCTGGCAAGTTCCTCGGATATGAATCTTGCAGGCAGGGACAGAATGTTGGCGTTGTTGTGTTGCTTGGCAAGTGCCCCGAGCTCCGGAGTCCAGCACAAGGCTGCCCTGATTCCCTGATGCTTGTTTACGGTCATGGATATGCCGTTTCCGCTTCCGCAGATGGCAATTCCAAATTCCACCTCGCCTTTTTCCACCGCCTCAGCCAGGGGATGGGCGGTATCCGGATAATCCATGCTCTCGGATGAATACGCTCCAAAGTCCTTGACTGTGTAACCTTTGTCGTTGAGAAGGCTCTTCAGGTATTCCTTCATCTGGAATCCGGCATGATCTGATGCCATTCCAACAATCTTTTCCATAACTGTGTTTTTATGATGACTGTGTTTTATTATTTTCCCCTTCAAGTTCTTCAACCTTTTCCACCAGGTTGTCTATCTTCAAGATATAATGGTAGAATGCCTCTTCCTTCAAGGCGGAGTACCGGCCAATCAACCCTTTAAGCTGCTCCATGATGATATCTCCGCTGGAGAGCCACTCTCCGGCTCCCGGCTTAACTCCCTCGGAAGCCGAGTAAAGGCGGAACTGGGATGCCAGGTTTTCCTTGTCAAACAGGGCTTCAAGCCCATCGTAAGTGCTTATGCCGGCAAGGGTTTCCCGGTTGCGGTCAGCAAACTGGGAACTGAATTTCATCAACAGGCTCTTTCTGTTGACCTTGACCAGGTAATCGGTGACACCTACGGTATCCATCGGAACGAACACGTCCGGAACGATTCCTCCTCCGCCAACCTTGATGCTGTCCGCATTCTGCATCTCTCCCCTTTGGTAACGCTCCAGGATATCATAGCGGTAATCCTCGGTATAAGGTTTCTGGATGCATCTTCCGGAAGGAGTGTAGAAGCGTGCCACGGTCAGGCGGATTCCGCTGCTGTCCGAGAAATAAACCGGCTCCTGAACCAGACCTTTGCCAAATGACCGGCGGCCGATTATGGTTCCGCGATGGTTATCCTGAATGGCACCGGCTACTATCTCGCTTGAAGATGCGCTGTTCTCGTTGATTGCCACATAGAGCTTTAAATCCTTGAAATGGCCGGATCCCGTCGCGATGAAATCCTCCCTCTTTCTCATCCTGCCTTCCATATAGACTACCATATCCCCTTTGTTAAGGAACTCGTTGGCAAGAGCATAGGCTTGTTCCAGATATCCTCCCGGATTGTCCCTCAGGTCCAGGACCAGGGTTTTCATTCCCTCGGAAGCCAGGCGGGCCGCTGCTACCATGAATTCCTTGTATGTGGTCAGAGCAAAGGTGGAAATCTTTATATAGCCGACAGTAGGAGAAAGCATTACCGCTACGTCCAGGCTGTGAACCGGAATCATGCCTCTGGTTATGGCGAAATCCAGCAAATCCTTCTCCCCGCTTCTTTTGATCTCCACATTAACCTTGGTGTTGATCGGTCCCCTGAGCATTTTCATCATTGAATCCTGCGGAAACTTAACTCCCGCCACATTGCGGCCGTCTATCTTGACTATACGGTCCCCGCTCCTGATCCCTATCCTCTCGCTCGGACCGTTCGGAACCACATTGATTACCACAAGGGTGTCTTCAGGAACATTGAATTCAATGCCCACGCCGCTGAAGTTTCCCGCCAGAGACTCATCCGCAGCCTGAAGATCCCTCGGTGGCAGGTAAACGGAATGAGGATCCAGGCTTTCAAGTATCAGAGGAAGGGTTTTCTCGGTAATATCCCCATTGCTTACGGAATCCACATAGTTTTTCTCCACCTGGTCCAGGACCAGAAGGAGTTTAGACCATTTCCGGCTCTCGGAAATGTCGTAGGTGATTTTCGGATTCTGGCTATGCCTAAGCCTCCAGAGCTTTCCCAAATAGAATGAAAGCCCTATGACTATCATGAAAATCCACAGCCAGGGATTATCCAGGAATTCTTTGAGTTTCTTCAGCATCTTCTACTTCACTTCGGAAGCCTCTCTTTCGGCTTCAAGTTCCTTAATCTTTTCAGAGTCCAGCTGCTCGACCGTGATTCCAGCTCTCTTAAGAAGCTTTATGCCGTCATCAAGACGATAGGCATCGCGATATACAACCCTTCTGATTCCGCTCTGAATTATCAGTTTGGCGCATTCCATACAAGGAGAGGCGGTTATGTAGAGAGTTGCCCCCTCGGAAGAGTTGTTGCTCTTTGCCACCTTGGTGATGGCGTTTGCCTCGGCATGCAGGACATAAGGTTTGGTAACACCGTTCTCATCCTCGCAAACGTTCTCGAATCCCGACGGGGTTCCGTTGTATCCGTCGGAGATTATCATCCTGTCCTTGACCAGCAAAGCTCCTACCTGAAGGCGCTTGCTGTAAGAATTTTTCGCCCAGATGCCCGCCATCTGCAGGTAGCTCAGGTCAAATTGCAGCTGCTTGTCCATCTTATTTCTGGTAAATGTATCTCTTGATGCTTCTCTTAGGGGTCTTCTCGAACTCTTCCGGCATTATCTTTACGGAAGAAATCTTGGAGTAGTTCGGCATCTCTTCGTTAACTATGCGTATGTTCTCGTTCATCTTGGCCTCAATCAACTCGGAGGTGGTCAGGCCATCCTTGGCCGCTCCTTCCAGATCCGGATAAATCAGAGCCACCATCTTGCCGCCCTCGTCTATTACCAGAGACTCGACAACATAAGGCATATTGTTTATAATGCTCTCTATCTCTTCTGGATAGATATTCTGGCCGCTTGGACCGAGAATCATGTTCTTGCTCCTTCCCTTAATGTAGAGGAAGCCATCCTTGTCCAGGACTCCAAGGTCACCGGTACGCATCCATCCGTCCTTGGTGAAGGCGTCTTTGGTGGCTATCTCGTTCTTGTAATAGCCGAGCATCGTATTGTCTCCCTTGACCTGGATTTCTCCAGGTATGGTCTGCGGGTTGTCGGAATCAATCCTGATTTGCATCCTTGGAGCCGCATAGCCGCAGGAACCGACTCTCTTTTCCTTCCAGTCGGCATAGGCGATGATAGGAGCGCACTCTGTCATTCCATAACCCACCGTATACTTGAACCCTATGGAGTTGAAGAAATTGTCAGCTTCCTTGTTGAAAGCGGCACCACCGATTATGACTTCCTCGAACTGCCCTCCGAATGAGTTGGTGAGAGTATCGTTGATCTGGGTCTTGATTCTCTTGTCGGTGACAGGAAGCCTCAGCAGGAATCTCACTCCCGGAGTGGAAAGGAACGGAAGCAAGCGGTTCTTGTAAATCTTCTCGATGACCAGGGGAACGGAGATGATGATCTTCGGCTTGATTTCCTCAAACGCCTTGACTATCACGCTTGGAGAAGGAACCCTGGTAAGGAAGTGAACGTGAGCTCCTACTGTCATTTCATACAGGAACTCGAACATCATTCCGTACATATGTGCGGATGGCAGTATGGATACCACATTGGATGTGTCATCCACGGAAGGCAGAACCTGGTAAGCGAACAGAACATTTGACCTCAGGGCCCGGTAAGGAATCATTACTCCCTTGGAAAAACCGCTGGTTCCGCTGGTATAGTTGATCATGGCCATCTCTTCCGGGTCTGTTTCCGCCTCATAGCATACGCTGTCAGGGGCAAAGGTCTTCGGATAAGCTTTACCGAAAAGCTCGTTCAGATGCTCCATCGTCAGGTAGACATTCTTGTCCTTGGTGTGTACAAGGGAGAAATCATCCAGGCAGATCACGGTATTCAGTTTCTCCATATGATTGAGAGCCACTCCCTCCAGGATTGCGCTGCCCGCAAAGAGAATCTTGCTGTCCGAATGGTTTACGATGTGTTCTATGTTGCTTGGCTTGAATTCATGGAGGATAGGCACCGGAACAGCCCCGTAAGTCAGACAGGCCAGGAAAGTGACAGCCCAGTTGGACTGGTTCTTGGAGCAGATGGCAATCTTGTCTCCTTTCTGCACTCCCACATTGCGGAAGATGATATGCATCTTCGCAACCCTTCTGGCCACGTCGCGATAATACAGGGTAATGCCCTTGTAGTCAGAAAGAGCAGGCTTGTTCCAGTTGTGCTTGAAACTTTCCTCTATTATCTTGTTCAACGATTCTGAAACGTACATCATAATATCGTAGGTTTTTAGGTTTCGGTTTTATGAGAACACCTGCATGGCGCAAAGGCCTGCATATATTCCATTCTTTTCCATTAGCTGGTCGTGGTTGCCCTCCTCCACGATCTTCCCGTCTTTCATCACGATAATGTCGTCCGCATAGCGGATGGTGGAAAGACGGTGGGCAATGACAATGCTGGTGCGGTTCTGCATCAACTTGTAAAGGGCGTCCTGGACAAGACGCTCGCTTTCGGTATCCAGTGCGCTCGTAGCTTCGTCCAGGATCAGTATAGGAGGATTCTTCAGAACCGCCCTGGCAATGGCAATCCTCTGTCTCTGTCCGCCGGAAAGGTTTTCTCCCCTGTCGCCTATATTGGTCTCGAACTTCTTTGGCAGTTGCTCGATGAACTCCAGAGCGTTGGCTATCCTGGCCGCCTCCACAACCTTCTCTCTGGAAACGTTTTCCATACCGAAGGTTATATTGTTGTAAACCGTGTCGTTGAAAAGGATTGACTCCTGGGTCACTATTCCCATCTGGGAGGTCAGGGAATCCAGGGTGTAGTCCCGGATATCATGCCCGTCTATGAATATGCCACCGCCTGTTACATCGTAGAACCTCGGCAGAAGATCGGCGAACGTGCTCTTTCCGGCACCGCTCGGCCCGACCAGGGCAACCATCTTGCCCTTAGGTATGCGGGCGTTGATGTCTCGGAGCACCGGAACGTTCTCGGTATAGGAGAAGTCTACTCCGCGATATTCTATTCCTTCCTTGAACTCTTTGAGAGTCAGGGCGTCTTTCTTTTCCTTTATGGTGTTCTCGGCATCCAGGATAACAAACAGTCTCTCGCCGCTGACCAGACCTCTCTGGATGCTGGCATAAGCCTTGGCTATGTTCTTTGCCGGCTCCAGCACTCTCCAATAGCAGAGAATGTAAACGGTGAAGGTGCCTATGCTGAGCCCCAGCTTTCCGTGAATCTGCAGCCAACCGCCGTACAGAAGCACCGCAGCAGCTATTGTGATTCCCAGGAACTCGCTTGTCGGATGAGCCAGCTGCTGGCGGTAAAGCATCTTGCGGCTGGATCTCTTGTGAGCGTTGTTGGTTTCCTCAAAATTCTCCTGGACATATTTCTGGGCGTTGAATCCCTTGATTATCCTTATGCCTGATATCGCCTCGTCAAAATGGCTCACAATCCTTCCCATAAGGCTCTGGGTTTCAACTGCCTTTTTCCTCAACCTCTTGGAAATGGCACCAATGGCCAGGCCGGACAGGGGAATGGTGATCAGGGTTACCAGCGTAAGCTTCGGGGAAAGGTAGAAACAGTAGGTAATGAAACCTATTATAAGCAGCGGCTCCCTGAATATCATGTGGAAACTGTCTGCCACTCCGTTCTGCACCTCGGTAACGTCGTTGGAAATCCTGGATATTATATCTCCCTTCTGCTGGGTGTGATAGAATCCCACATCCATAGTGGAAACCTTGCGGAACAGGTCCGTGCGCAGTTTCTTCATGATATGTGTCCTCATCCTCACCAGAATTGTCTGGGAGAGATATCTCGTGATATTGGAAAGGAGGCTGGCTCCCACCAGCAGGGCGCAGACGAAAAGCAGCGCTTTCAGCGGGCCGTTTGCCAGGAATATCTTGTCCATATAGTACTGGAAGGTATTCTCGAACCAGTCCATGGACATGGAGAACTCCTGTGTCTTGTCAGCCAGTGTAGCGATTTCGGCCGATACCTGCTCATTGCTAGGGCTCTCGAAAAGAAGCTTCAGGACAGGAGATATCAGGGAATAATTCACGATTCCGAAAATAACGGAAAGTATCGCTAGTATTATATATCCCGGCCAGAATCTGCGCCATGGCCTGGCATAGTTGAGCAGTCTGAGAAAATTCTTCATCTTCTAAAGTTTCTTGATCCTTCCGGTGGTGAGATTGAACAGGAATTCCTTTCCGTCCATTCCCATAACCTTTACAAATCCGTCCTTGTCTTCGGTCACCGTGCTTTCCCTGGAGATCGGTCTCTTTATGTTCTTTGCGGTAAGCTCTTCACCCTCAGGAGTGTAAATCCTAAGCTTGGATACCGTGCGGAGAATGTAGTAACGCTTGCCGAACAGAACCGTCTCCTGCGGCATCTCACGGGTGAATTCCGGAGCGTGGATATCAGTCCATCCCTGGACCTTTTCTCCGTTGACATCGCGCTTGGTTATTATGTTCTCGCCGGTGATGATGAGCATACGGTATTGTCCGTTCTCACGGATGACCTGAGGTCCGAGGGCAACCTCAACGTCCAGCTGTTTAGGATAGCCGGTGTAATGGGCTCCCCTGCGGTTCATCCTGTAAAGCTTGTCGCCGAGAATGAAGGTTATATAGGTCTTTCCGTCATCCAGTTTTATCAGGTCGGCAAAATTCTTTATGGTGTCCTTCATCGGGATACCCCAGATTCCCTTCTTGTTCTTGTCCATGTAGGAAATGGAGAGATATTTCTTGCTCTGCTCGAACCAGGTCGTATCTCCCTTGTCCGGATCCACCAGAGGGAACGGCCCCCAGAAAGTCTTGAACGTACTGTCTATGAATACCACCTCTTCGTCTTCTTCATCGAACATCTGCGGAGGTATAGACAGCGCAGCCGCATAGAAACTCAGGTTGGCCATTGCCTTTCCATCTGAAGGACAGATGTTTATTGTAACATATTCAAAATTCTTCTTCCTCAGCGACGAGGTTATCCTGCCTCTGAAATACTTGTTGAAGACGGTAAGAAGGGTGTCGGCCCCCTCCCGGATGTTGACAATGGCTTTGGCCACGCCCTTTTCGGAGAAGAAGGAACTGGCCGGGGTGCGGGACAGATATTTGTCCAACTTCACGGCGTTGACCTTTCCCTTGTAGAACTCCCCGACTGCATTGGCGGAACCGATTATGGTCCAGTCTTCCGTCTTGCAGAACTGATCCTCGGGATTATGTGAGAAAATTTCTCCCAGAACGGCCGGAACATATCCTTTGTAGACGAATTCGGCCGGTGCCTGGTACTCCCCCTTTCCCTTTATCCCGGTTATGCGGCCCAGGAGGGAGGTGGAATTCTTGTAAAGAAGGGTTACCCATTCAAACTTCCCACCCACCAGGCAGAATGCACTTACGGCTTCAGTAAAGCCCTCTGAAGCAAGCCACTCCATTGGTGTAGGGGCATCCGGCAGGGCTATTCTTTCCTGGTTGGACAGATATGAAGAGTATTTCTTGTTCGCATCCAGATATTTCTCGTAGTCCTTCACATAACCTTTCAGGGAGTGAAGGTCCAATATGGCGGCAAACATAGTGCTTGCCGGGAGAATAGCCTGGGCTTTGGACTGGTAAGGTTTCTGCCCGCCCAGAACCGCGGCAAAGTTTATGAAGTCCCCGTTATCGGTGAGGACTCCCTCGAAGGAAATGAAATTCCTCTGTCTGGGATTTATCTCCAGGGCGCTCCAGGTGGCCATCCTCATTATGAAATCAGAGTATTTGAGGAAGGAATACGAAACGCTGCCGGAAAAAAGCTTTCCTATCTGCTTATGGTTGATATACAGGCATTCTTCTCCGCCAGTTCCCTTGAGGACTGAATAGAAATCCTGGTTTTCCAGTATGGAATTCCCGGCATCCAGATGCCTGAGGGAACTCTCAAGGCAAATGGAAGAGGAACTTGCCAGTACGAGATTCTTGTCTATGGCAACCTTGAGACCCGAAGGCAGGGTGTAAATCTTATGGGAATTATAGTTCCTTGAAGAAGATGCTCCCGATTCCAGAGACTTCTGGATATCCGAAACTCCTTCCGGTGCAGACATATCCGTTATCTGCAGAAGACTAACCTCGTTGATGGCGGAATAATGCAGGGAGAACAGGCTGTGGCTTTCTTCGGCCCCCGCCATGAACAACTTGTCCTGGAATGCTCCCAGGGAAGATACTGAATCTATGAGTCCGTAGGCAAAGGAAGACGTGTCCTTGAGCATCTGGGAAACATGGCCCAGCTGTTCGAAGTCGAAAATCAGAACGGCGTCTGAAGGAACAGCCCTGTAAGCCTCCTCGGTCTGGGGGCTCAGGACTTTCTTTTCCTTCTGGTCCGCCTCCTCGGATTCACTGTCTCCATGCCTCAATGCAAGGAACAGCACCACGCCCAGCAAAATCAACCCCAGGGCGTACAGGACGAATATTTTCTTCCGCATACTCATAGACTTGCGAATTTACGAAAAAAAAGGAGGATGACCAAACTTTGGGCATCCTCCAATCTTGTCAGTCTATGGCTTCCGTTATTTCTTGGCAGCTGGTTCTACGTAAGGGAAAACCTTTACGAGCTCTACGTCAAACACGAGAGTTGAATAAGCTGGAAGATCCGGACCCATTTCCCTTCCACCGTAACCAAGGTTGAAAGGAATCCAGAGAGTCTCCTTTCCACCCTCGCCGATGAGCTGGAGGCCTTCTGACCATCCAGGAATAACACCGTTGAGAGGGAACTTGATGGTCTCTCCCCTGTCATAGGAAGAATCGAACTGCTTGCCGTTGGTAAGGCAGCCCTTGTAGTTAACCTCTACTGTGTCCTGAGGGCCTGGTTTAACGTCATTTCCAGGAACTAAGATCTTGTACTGAAGACCGCTTTCAGTCTCCTGCACACCTTCGTTCTTCTTGTTTGCCTCAAGGAAAGTCTTCTCCTCTTCTGCCTTTACTGTTCCGAGAGCCTCGTTGGCCTTCATCATGTACTGCTGAATGTACATAGGAGCACTCTGGTCGTTGAAGATAACGGTAGTGTCACCTTTCAAAACAGACTTGATGGTGCTCATAACCTTTCCGAGGTTGATGTTGTCCAGCTGGGAACCTTTAAGCATACCGGCGAATGCTACTCCAACAGCAACACTTACGGAGTCAACTTCTCCCTGGGTCATTCCAGGAAGCGGTTTAGGATTGCTCTGGCAAGAAGCCAATATCATTGCGCTGAGAGCGCAGACTGCAATTGTCTTAAAAAACTTCATAATATGAATATCTAATTGTTTATGTTATTTTTCTTTTTTCGGGTTGCAAATATACGAAAACAAAGCCATCTTATGCAATAATCTTGCCCCGACATTGGCGTCCCACTCGTTTTCTCCCGGAGCCACCTCGCAAAGGTCGAAGCCAACTATATTCCTCTGCGACGCCACCGCCCTGATAAGATAAACCGCCTGCTGGAAGCCCAATCCTCCCGGAACCGGAGTTCCCGTATTCGGGCACAGGGACGGATCCAGCCCGTCTATGTCAAAGCTTATGTAAACGTCTTCCGGCAGGGTTTCAACGATCTCCCGGCAGATTTCCTTCCAGGTCTTTCCTTCCGCCATAGCCTCGGCGATACCGGAATCAGTGAAGGCTGAAATCCTGCCCTCACGTTTTATGGAGTCGTGCTCATCCACACAGAAATCCCGGATTCCCACCTGAGTAAGATGTCCGATGTTATTGATTTTGGAAAGGATGTTGAACATAATTGAAGCATGGGAATGCTCAAAGCCCTCGTACGCTACCCTGAGATCTGCGTGGGCGTCAAACTGCAGGACTCCCAGAGGGCGTCCTTCCGGCAGGGATGCTGCGGCTGCCTTTACGGCACCGAACGTAACGCTGTGCTCTCCGCCGACAACTCCAGGAATCTTGCCCCGCGAAAGATATCCGGCACAAACCTGTTCAGTAAGATAATTAACTGCGGCAGAAGCCTGATTGACTTCCTCCTGCAAACCCCTGAGTTCCTTATCCAGATCCCTGCCCTCTGACAGACAGTCGATTATCTTTTTTGCCTTTTCCCTGGACTCGGCGTTGACAGCCTTTATGTAATCAAAAACCTTGATTCTCCCCGATCCGTCCTCGAGGTCTATCTCAGCTTCGTCAGTTCCGATCCTGAATTCAGGGCTGGATGGGAAATGCTCGTCATAAAGGTCTACCTGGATGGAAGCTCCTATTATGGCCTCCGGTCCTTCTGCAGTACCTTCCGAATACGAAACCGTTGCGTCCCACGGAACGGAAATCAATACCACCGGGCATTCGTCGTTGGAAAACGGCATCCCGAAATACCGGCCGTTGGCAACCCCTACCCCTGAAGGGTCAAACTCCAAGTTTTCTTTCTCTTCTTTCATCATACTATACCCTCCCTGAGGATGTCGTGAATGTGAACCAGACCGACATAGCGGCCTTCCTTCATAACCACCACGGAGGTGATCTTGTTCTTCTGCATCATATTGAAGGCGTTGACAGCCATATCGTTGATATCTATCTGCTTAGGATGGCGGCTCATAATGTCCTTCGCCACGATCTTGTCCCCGACGTGGATTCCCTTTTCCACCATTCGTCTGACGTCTCCGTCGGTGATTATGCCCTGCAGCTCTCCCTTTCCGTCCAATACCACGGTCGCTCCCAGGCGGTTCTGGGAAATGTTTATTATGGTGTTCTGGATGCTTTCGTTCATTCCCACAACCGGCCTGACGTTAAGGTCCATAACATCAGACACCCTGAGATACAGCCTCTTTCCAAGGCTTCCTCCCGGATGGTAAAGGGCGAACTGCTCCTGGGAGAATCCCCTCTTCTGAAGAAGGCATACCGCCAGGGCGTCTCCCATAACCAGCTGGGTCGTAGTGGAAGAGGTCGGAGCCAGATTGTTGGGATCGCTTTCCTTGTCAACCGTGGCCCTGACTATGTAATCGGCGTGCTGTGCCAGGAAAGAATCCACGGAAGAAACCATCGCGATGATCTTGTTTCCCATCCTCGCAATCAGAGGAACGAGGACCTTGATTTCCGGAGTGTTTCCGCTCTTCGAAATGCAAAGTACCACATCGTCCTTCTGGATTATTCCCAGATCACCGTGGATGGCGTCGGCTGCATGCATGAAAATTGCCGGAGTGCCCGTGGAATTCATCGTGGCCACGATCTTGGTTCCGATAATGGCGCTCTTCCCTATACCGGTGACTATCAGCCTTCCCTTGCTGTAGAAGATCAGATCCACCACCTCAAGAAACGTCTCGTCTATGTATGAAGTAAGATTTGCCACACTTTCAGCCTCTTGTGTTATAACCTTGCGGGCAAGATCCAGGATTTTTCCGTCAGATTTTTTCATAAAAATTTTGACAACTTGGAATTATTGAGTACATTTATACACACAAATATAGTGCAAAATTAGGACAACTAAATGAACATAACTTCAGAAACCCTTCGCAAACACCTTAAGGAGTTCTTCGGATTCTCCAACTTCAAGGAGCAGCAGGAAGATATCATAAAGCATCTGATACGGGGCAACAACGCCTTCGTGCTTATGCCTACCGGTGGCGGCAAAAGCCTTTGCTACCAGCTTCCGGCCTTGCTGATGGAAGGCACGGCGGTGGTCGTATCCCCGCTGATCGCCCTTATGAAGAATCAGGTGGACGCCATCAGGGGATTTGTCGC
Organism: uncultured Bacteroidia bacterium; assembly: GCA_902789435.1. Taxonomy (GTDB): domain Bacteria; phylum Bacteroidota; class Bacteroidia; order Bacteroidales; family UBA932; genus Egerieousia. The sequence goes on from CADAOA010000016.1 coordinate 36,246, forward strand.
CGAAAAAGAAGGCATCGCCCACTTCCTGAATTCATCCTTGAACAAGGCTCAGGTTCAAGAGGTTAAGGACGACCTTCTGAAAGGGGTCACCAAACTGCTCTATGTGGCTCCGGAATCGCTGACCAAAGAAGACAACATACAGCTGCTCAGGCAGTGCAAGATTTCTTTCTACGCTATTGACGAAGCTCACTGTATTTCCGAGTGGGGCCACGACTTCCGCCCTGAATACAGAAGGATACTCCCAATCGTCCAGGAAATCGGCCAGGCCCCTATCATAGCCCTGACTGCCACCGCAACGCCCAAGGTCCAGAGCGACATCCTGAAAAACCTCGGAATGCCTAACGCCAAGGTCTTCAAGTCTTCTTTCAACAGGCCGAACCTCTATTACGAAATCCGGCCGAAGGTCAACACGGAAAAGGAAATCATAAAGTTCATACGCCAGAACGAAGGCAAGAGCGGTATCATCTACTGTCTTTCCAGAAAGAAGGTGGAGGATATGGCAGAACTGCTTAATGTTAACGGTATCAAGGCATTGCCATACCACGCCGGATTGGATGCCGCTACCAGGGCCGCCAACCAGGACAAATTCCTGATGGAGGAAGTGGACGTGATCGTGGCCACCATCGCCTTCGGAATGGGAATAGACAAGCCGGACGTAAGGTTTGTCATCCACTATAACATCCCGAAGTCCCTGGAGGGCTATTATCAGGAAACCGGACGTGCCGGAAGAGACGGTGGAGAGGGCCAGTGCATTGCCTTCTACAGTTTCAACGATATCCTCAAGCTGGAAAAGTTCATGCAGAGCAAGCCTGTCGCCGAACAGGAGATAGGAAAACAGCTCCTGACCGAGACCGTGGCTTATGCCGAGAGCAACCAGTGCCGCCGCAAGACACTCCTTAATTATTTCGGCGAGGTATATCCTGAAGATGACTGCGGAAACTGCGACAACTGCCTGCACCGCCAACCTCAGTTCGAGGGCAAGGATTATCTGGTAACCCTGTTCCAGCTGATCCGCTCGATGAGGGAGAACTTCAAGGCAGACCATCTGGCAAACATACTGGGAGGCGTAACCAACGCGATGATCACCTCCTACAAGCACAACACCAGCCGCTTCTTCGGCATAGACAAGGAAAAGGACGAGAAATTCTGGCTGGCAGTCATCCGCCAGGCCTGCGTGGACCAGTTCCTCAAGAAAGATATTGAGCAGTACGGCCTGATCTCCTTGACAGACAAGGGAAAGGAGTTCCTTGCAAAACCATACTCCGTGATGCTCACCGAAGACCGCCGGTTCGAAGATACCGGAGAAGGAGACGATGTGGACGACGATATGCCTGCCGGCGGAAAGAAAGGCGGCGGAGGAGGAGACCAGACCCTCCTTTCCATGCTGAAGGACCTGCGCAAATCCATTGGCAAGCGCCTCAATCTCCCTCCTTACGTGATCTTCACCGATCCGTCCCTGGAAGACATGACGATTTTCTACCCTGTCACCATAAAGGAACTCACCAACTGTTCCGGCGTGGGAATGGGCAAGGCGGAAAAATACGGCAAGGAGTTCGTTGAACTCATAGCAAAATATGTCGAGGAAAATGAAATCCTCCGGCCGGACGACTTCGACTTCAAGATCCGCTCAACTGAAGACAGCTCCAACATAGGCCGTTTCATCATCCACAACACGGATATGCACGTTCCCCTGGATGAGATTGCAAGGATGAAAGACCTGGACATGGACGAGCTCCTTACTAAGATCGAGGCCATGGTTGCCGCCGGAAACCGCATCAAAATAGACTATTACATCCGTCAGGCGGTGGATGAGGACAAGATAGAGGACATCTACGACTATTTCAAGGAAGAAGCCGAATCAGACTCCCTCTCCGATGCGATGAAAGCACTTGGTCCTGACTACGAGGAGGAGGAAATCCGTCTTATCCGCATCAAATTCCTCACCGAGGTAGCCAACGGCTACTAAGGGAACCCGACAATATTAATTCATTGGGGTCAGTGGACAAAATACACTGACTATGAATATATTTGCTGCAAGGATTATTATATTCATCAGCACTCCGATCTTTATGAAATCAGAGAAGCGGTAACCTCCCGGCGCATATACCAACATATGCGTAGGAGAGCCTATCGGGGTGGCAAAGCTTGAACTAACGGCAATCATCAGGGCTATCATGAACGGATATGGATCGCATCCAATTGCAGTTGCCGCTTGATACATTATCGGGAAGAAAATCGCACCTGCAGCCGTGTTGCTTATGAATTCCGTTATGAATGTGGCCACCAGGCAGACGGAAGCCATGACAACTATCGGGTTCTTGCCGCATATAGCCAACAGCCCGTTTGCCATTCTCTCGGCGATTCCCGTCTTCTGAATGGCAAGCCCGATAACCACACTGCCGGCAAAAACCATAAGTACTTCCCAGTTGACAGCCTTCATCGCCTGCTCTGCGTTACAGCACCGGAATATGAGCATTGCAAAGGCGGCAAGGAAGGCGCAACTCATAAGCGGAAGCACATTGGTTGCACTGAGCGCCACCATGGCTATCATTATCAGACCGGAAACCAGAGTCTTCGGACCGATGTTCGCAATCTGCTCCGAATCAAAGAAGCGAAGCTGCCTGGAAAGTTTGGCAGCCCTAAGGTCCGCCTTCGGGGAACATTCTAACAAAAGCGTATCACCGGCATTGAGGACAACATCCCTAGGAGACTCCGCGATTCTCTCCCCCTTCCTTGAAACCGCAACCAAAGTCATGTGATTGTTCTTCTCAAATCCGGAATTATGTATCGTCTTGCCGACAAGGCTGCTGCCGAATGTGATGTAGGCCGTCTGGAGATTACGCTTCTTCCCAGCCCTGGTTGAAAAGACATGATGGTCCGAAGCTACAAAGGCGTGGCTTTTCTCAAGGTCCAGCAACTGGTCTATCTGACCTGCAAATACCAGACGGTCTCCACCCATAAGCATCTCATCAGGCATCACAGGAGAAACCACCTCATGGTCAAACCTTATTATCTCGATCAGAGAACCTCCTTTTATATCTGTCAGAGAAGCCTCCTGAACACTCTTCCCGATATTCTTATTGTCTGACGGAACCAGGAACTCCACAGTATATTCGGAAGTATCCTCAAAAGCGCTTTCCGGAGCCTTTCTGTCTGGAAGGAGTTTTCTCAATGCTATTACGGAAAGGATTCCCACCGCAAGACAGAAGAGTCCCGGCACGGTTGGAGCCAACACATTCATTACATGGCCTGTGTTCTGGGTGTACAGTCCTGATATTATGAGGTTGGGCGGAGTTCCAATCAGGGTGCAAATACCTCCCATCCCTGAAGCATAACTCAGCGGTATCAGAAGCTTGGAGGGAGAAATCCCCAGTTTCTTGCTCCACATTTTCACTATGTCCACGAAAAGGGCCACAACCGTCGTGTTGCTCAAGAAAGAGCTCAGGCCGGCCACCGGGAGCATCAGCCTCATGATAGATCCTGAATATTTCTTTGGCTGCCCCAGCAGATTCTTTACGATCCAGTGAAGGACACCGGTGTGCATAAGTCCGGCAACCACCACAAACAGCACGCCGACAACAACCGTGGAAGAAGAACTGAAGCCGGAAAAAGCTTCCTGCTCCGTAAGCACTCCACTGATCAGCAGAATACCCATCGCCGAAACAAAAACCAGATCCGCCCTGAGTTTGGTAAACAGCAGCACGGTAAACACAGCTAGTACTGTAGCTATCGTTATCCATGCATACAAATTGAATCCTAAAAATACTATGTGGTCCATATCAAAGGGTTTTCCAGATTATGTTTTTGTCCCGTCCCCAATAGGACATCTGCCTCTTAGCATAATGACGGGTATTGGTCTTTATCTTTTCAATCGCATCGGCCCTGGAAATCTTTCCATCCAGATAATCGAAAAGCTCTCTATAGCCAACTGTCCTCAAAGGAGGGATATGCAGAAGATCGGGGGAGAAAACCCCGTCCTTGTATCGGAAGCGGTCCAGGGATTTCACTTCTTCCAGAAGCCCGTCATCCATCATTTTGTCAACACGGGAATTGATGCGTCCATAGAGTCTTTCGCGGTCCATGGCAAGTCCTATCTTCTCTATCTGGAACGGGCGTGGCTTGGATGGTTCCGTCTTCCACTCGGAGAATTTCCTTCCCGTCTGAAGCGTAACTTCCAAAGCACGGATCATTCTCTGGGGATTGGCTATGTCGATTGTGCCGTAAGACTCGGGATCAAGCTGCTTCAACTGATATCGCAGAGATTCGATTCCTTCTTCCTTCAGCCTTTGGTTCAGGCTGTTGCGCAGGTCCATATCCGGCTCCGGGAAAGCATCCAGCCCGTTGCAGACCGCATCTATGTAAAGGCCGCTGCCCCCACACATTATCAGCCTGTCGTGAGTCTTGAAAAGTTCTTCGAGAAGATTCAGGGCATCTATCTCGTACTGCCCTGCCGCATAGTGCTCGGTAATGGATTTTGTCTGTATGAAGTAATGCTTGACCTCGACCAGCTGCTGCCTGGAAGGAACTGCGGTGCCGACTGTCATCTCCCGGAATATCTGGCGGGAGTCACAGTTGATGATTGGGGAACCTATTTGCTTTGCAAGGCCTATGGCATAGTCGGTCTTGCCCACAGCAGTCGGGCCGAGTATTATAGTGAGTTTCATTAATCTTCAGAAGCCCCGTCGTCAACATCGTCTTCCCCGATCTCTTCGCCAAGTTCCGGAGTGAGATTGTCCAGGGTGTCAAACTTGCTTTCAAACTGCCCAGGAATCCTCCCCTTTTCGGCAACCAGCCGCGGATAAGAAACGTGTGACAGGTATTCCACCTCAGAAACGAAGGTCAGCACCATATACTTGTTCTTTGAAACATCGAACACGTAATGAAGGGTGCTGGCGCCCGATGCCAGGGTCTTGGCAAGGCTGACTCCGTCTATGGTTCCGCTGCCCAGGTCAAAAAGCCCGTACATGGCCTTCAGCTTGCCTGCTCCGTCATAAGCCCTGAAGGCTATCATCTGGTCAGGAGCAAAATCCAGGTCGTTGACAAGGAACTTGTTAAGGGCAAAAAGGGTCATATCGTCCTTGAGTTCATACTCGCGGAAAAACACCTTGTTGGAAGGGAAGGTAACCTTGTATCTTAAAATCGTTGGCATAACCGTTATTTTTTTAGAATGGACCAGACTGTGTTTATCCCGTCCATCCAGTCATCCGTATCGGGAGACTGCGCCATACCAAAGTTAGTATATTTTTTCTGTATTTCATCGCGATGAAGGCTACAGAAAGAGTCTATTTCATCACTGTTGCCATAAAAAGCGTAACGGACACATCCGAGAGGAGGGAAAGGACTCTCCGATTTTTCCATCACGAAAAAGCCTCCGTCTATGAAAGGCAGACCTTCCATAATGTCTATTGCCCTCTGCCTGAGGTATCCGTTGCGGTAAGGGGCAATGCCTTCCAGACGTTCTTTCATACAAGCGGAAGCAGCCACTATGCGGCCGATGTCAAAACCTTTGGGAATTAACAGGTAAGAAACACTCCGGCATCCCATCCCGCAATACAGGAACATATCTTCCGCCAGACGGGCAAGATCTTCGTCAGATTCTCCCCCGTCCAGGACCCCAAGGCTGAAACGGGATCCCCTTGCCAGCATTGGAACGCCGGGGAACTCTTCCTTAAGCATGGCCTTTGTGGAATCCGCTCCGGCGAAAAGGAGAAAGTCAAGCTTCCCGGCATTATCGCGGAGGAAAGCCCGGTCTTCAAAAGAGATTCTTGAAGCCAGATATGGAGAGATCTTCTCCAGCTGTTCCACAATGGCAGGTATCAGGAAACGGTCCTTGGAAGACAACTTTACACTGGAGCGGGCTCCTGTCGAAAGAGTGCAAAGAAGGTCGTGGAAGCCCACGGCAGGGATGTTTCCGGCCATAATGATACCCACGGTCTTTCCCTCCATCTGTTTCCTGTAAAGGTTTTTATCTTCTCCGTTACTGTCTGAATATGAAAGAAGCCTTTCAAGAGCATCTTCAGAAAGGTATTTCTCAGCGATCCTCCTGAAAGCGGTTTCCATCATGAACGGGGTAAAGAAAGGATTGTCGGCAGATGCCTTGGCAAAAGCCTCCGCAAAGTTTTCCGGAGATTTCAGCATCTTGTCGCCGAGACAACTTAAACTTCTTATGAATTCCTTTCTTTCGAACATATTGCAAATTTACCAAAAAGGGCCTACCTTTACAACAATGGAAAAAGGCAATCCAAAACAGGCTTTAAGCCCAGACGAATACCTGAGCATAAAAGCATCTTCAGAGGGGCTGTACAAAGACAACGGCAGCCGTTTCCTGTCTTTAGCCTATCCGTGCAAAAGCGCCGAGCAGGCGGAGGATATAGTCAAGACATTCCGCAAGGAGCACTATGACGCCACCCATCACTGCTATGCCTACCGCATCGGCCTGAAGGGCGAGCCCTGGAGAGCCAACGACGACGGAGAACCCTCCGGGACCGCAGGAAGACCGATCCTGGGAGAAATCCTGTCCAGAAATCTCAGCGATATCCTTGTGGTGGTTGTCCGCTGGTTCGGCGGAGTGAAACTCGGCGTGCCGGGTCTCATCCGCGCCTACAAGGCCGCAACCCAGCAAGCCCTGGATGGCGCGACAATCATAACAAAAACCGCCACCACCCCACTTAAAGTCACCTTCTCTTACGCCCAGACAGACAAGGTCCTCAAGGAACTCAGGAAAAGGAACATAGAAGACTCCGACAAGAAGTTCGAGGAAGAATGTTCCCTTACGGCCCACGTTCCTCTTAGCCTTATGGAAGGACTGAAAGATGCACTGCTGAAAATAGACAATGTGCGTCTGCTTTAAATTTTTGAAGATTTACGGTTAAAAACGCTTAAAATCCGAAACAATTTATATCTTTGGAGATTGATAACAATAATGAACTATTAACAATAAAATACATCATGAAAAAAGCTTATAATTTCTTTGCCGGCCCTTGTGTCCTTCCTGAGGAGGCAATCAACTCTACAATCGATGCTTTGAAGGACTTTGCAGGCACCGGTATTCCATTGATTTCCATCTCCCACAGAAGCAAGGAGTGGGAAGGCGTAATGAACGAGTGCAGGGCTCTGTGGAAAGAACTTCTCCAGATTCCTGACAACTACCACGTAGTGTTCCTGGGCGGCGGCGCAAGCCTCCAGTTCCTGTATGTGGCAATGAACCTGTTCGAGAACAAGGCTGGATACCTCGAGACCGGCGTATGGGCAAAGAAGGCCCTCAAGGAAGCTCAGGGTATCGCAAAGAGCCGCGGAAAGGAAGGCGCTGCTTTCGCAGTCGCTTCTTCTGCAGACAAGACCTACTGCTACATCCCTAAGGGATACGAGATTCCTACCGACCTGGACTATTTCCACATCACCACCAACAACACTATCTACGGAACTGAGATCAAGTACGATATGGACTGCCCTGTAACCCTGGTTGCAGATATGTCTTCAGACATCATGAGCCGTCCTGTTGACGTTTCCAAGTACGGTCTTATCTACGGCGGCGCACAGAAGAACGTAGGTCCTGCCGGAGTTATCTTCGCCATCATCCGCGACGATGTTCTGGGCAAGGTTTCCAGCTACATCCCTACTATGCTGGACTACAGAACCCATATCGAGAAGGAGAGCATGTTCAACACTCCTCCTGTATTCGCAATCTACGTGATGACCCAGACACTGAAGTGGCTCAAGGGCATCGGTGGAGTTGAGGCCATCAACAAGATCAACATCACATGCTAAAATTATTGTTACTTTAAATCCTAGTAAAGAACGTAATATTCAACAAGTTCAAGTATCACCAGGTAGTAAGAGACATGGAAATGTTCCTTATGTAAAAATAAGCACTAGTGATGAAGGTAAAATTAAAAATCAAGTGCATGCAGGACTTTGAGAAGACTATCTAATCCTTTTGACATGAAAATACTTATCGCGACAGAAAAACCTTTCTCCAGCAAGGCTGTAGAAGGCATCAAGAATATCGTTGAGGCTGCAGGACACACATTTGCAGCTCTTGAGAAATACGGAACCGAGGACAAGCTCCTCGAGGCCGTTGCAGACGCAGACGCTCTGATCGTACGCTCTGACAAGGTTACAAAGGCAGTTGTTGACGCAGCCAAGAACCTCAAGATAGTTGTAAGGGCAGGTGCCGGATTCGACAACCTCGACCTGGCTGCTCTCTCCGAGAGGAAGATCGTTGCTATGAACACTCCTGGCCAGAACTCCAACGCAGTTGCAGAGCTTGCCATCGGAATGATGATCTACATCTCACGTAACCAGTTCACTCCTGGAACAGGAAGCGAGCTTAAGGGCAAGACTCTGGGAATCCAGGCTTACGGAAACGTGGGAAGACTGGTTGCAGAGCATGCAAAGAGCTTCGGCATGAAGATTATGGCGTTTGACCCGTTCGTTCCTGCAGAGAAGATGGAATCCGAGGGCGTAATCGTTGCCAAGGATCTGGACGACCTCTACTCCAACAGCAACTTCATCTCCCTCCACATTCCTGCTAACGAGCAGACTAAGGGCTCCATCGGCTACGCTCTGCTGAGCAAGATGCCTAAGGGAGGCTGCCTGGTCAACACCGCCCGCAAGGAAGTCATCAACGAGCCTGAGCTCGAGAAGATTCTGGAAGAGAGAGAAGACCTCAAGTACATCACCGACATCGCTCCTGCAAACATCGACGTTCTCAAGGAGAAGTTCGGAAAGAGAGTTTTCGCAACCCCTAAGAAGCAGGGCGCCGAGACAGCAGAGGCTAATCTCAACGCAGGTCTTGCAGCTGCAAACCAGATTGTAGGATTCTTCAAGGACGGTTGCACCCGTTTCCAGGTAAACAAGTTCTAAGTCATGGTAAAAGTTAAACCGTTTGCGGCTATACGTCCGCCAAAAGAAATCGTCAAGGAAGTGGCTTCACGTCCTTACGACGTTCTCAACTCCCAGGAAGCCAAGGCTGAGGCCGGAGAGAAATCCCTGCTTCACATCATCAAACCTGAGATTGATTTTGACCCTATCGCCGATGAGCACGAGCAGAAGACTTATGACAAGGCAGTAGAGAACTTCAAGAAATGGCAGGAGAAAGGCTGGCTGGTACAGGACAAGAAGGAACAGTACTATGTTTACGCCCAGACAATGGACGGAAGAACCCAGTACGGCCTTGTAGTCTGCGCCAATACAGACGATTACATGAACGGTGCCATCAAAAAGCACGAGCTTACCCGCAAGGAGAAGGAAGATGACCGCATGATTCACGTAAGAATCCAGAACGCCAATCTTGAGCCTGTATTCTTCGCATATCCTGACAACGCCGAAATCAACTCCATCGTTGAAAAGATTGTCAAGGAAAAAGCCCCTGAGTACGACTTTGTGGCGGAAGACGGTTTCGGACACACGATGTGGATCATTGATGACGATGCAACCATCGCCAGAATCACCGAGATATTCTCTACAATCCCAGCCTTCTATGTAGCTGACGGGCACCACCGCACGGCTGCTGCAGCAAGAGTTGGAGCTGAGAAAAAGGCCCAGAACCCTAACCACACCGGAAAGGAAGAATACAATTTCTTCATGGCTGTTGTATTCCCTGAGAGCCAGCTTAAGATCATCGACTACAACCGCGTGGTAAAGGATCTGAACGGAATGACCCAGGAAGAGTTCATCACAAAGCTCGGCGAATTCTTCACCGTTGAAAAGAAGGGTAAGGAAATCTACCGCCCTTCAGGACTTCACAACTTCTCGATGTACATCGGCGGAGAGTGGTACTCTCTTACCGCAAAAGCAGGAACATACGACGACAACGACCCTATCAAGGTTCTGGACGTTTCTGTGTTCTCCGACTTTATCGCCGACAAGCTTCTCGACATCAAAGACCTCCGCACTTCCAAGAGAATTGATTTCGTTGGAGGAATCAGAGGCCTCGGAGAGCTCAAGAAGAGAGTTGACAGTGGAGAGATGGCAGCGGCTTTCGCCCTCTATCCAGTTTCTATGCGCCAGCTCATAACCATCGCAGACACAGGCAATATCATGCCTCCTAAGACTACCTGGTTCGAGCCTAAGCTCAGAAGCGGAATAACCATCCACTCCCTGGCTGACTTCAAGAAGTAATCGCTTTAAGGGCAAAAAAATGGGATGTCATTTGACATCCCATTTTTTTCACCCCGACTTATATCCTAATACAGCTTAAGAGTGTAAAGACTCTTGAACGGAGTGTAGTTGCTGTTGTAGATACCGCCGGCAATCGCTAACATTCCGGTCGGGCTCAGGGCCATTGATGCACTTGCTGCCGGAGCGCAGTCGGTCATAGGATCTGTATAGTAGGCCACCGCCACTTGGGCCTTTCCAGTAGTTTTCACTTCAGAAAGATCTATGATGTAGAAAACATAAAATACGCTGCTCCCGGTATTGGAGGCCACCAGATAGGCTATATTCCTATTTCTGTCAATGAGAGGACCCGTGAAAGTCAGTTTCTCTGAATTGTATTCGGTAGGAATCTCATTATCGGTCTCAACCAAAGAGAAATTCCTTCCATCGACCTTGAGAAGTCCTATCTTTCCGGCTGAATTTTCAGCTGCTATCAGATATGTGTAGTCATCCGTTGCAAAATCGCCGATCAGATAATCAGGCATTGTCAGGTTGGATCCAGGGAAGATAGGTTTCCAAGTGTTCAAAATGCTTGGATTCTCTGTATAAACATCCTCTCCGTTGAACACTTCTATCTGGGCTGCCTGATTGTTGAAAATTATTGCCTCGTTCTTTCCGGTCCTGAAAACGTATGGCATATAATAGCTGGTGGACAAAGCGCGAACGTTCTGCCAAACGTTGGTTGAAGCGTTGAAAATCTCCAGGTTAGGCAGACCATACCAGTTTCCTGCAACCACCACGTTTCCGTTTTCAAGCTGAATGGCACGAGCCATAAGACGTGCAGTGGTCATATCATTAATTTTGGTAAAAGTTTGTCGCGGGCGGATTGAAGAAGTTGGATTTGATTTTGCAAATATTTAATTTTATCAAAATAAGGCTTAATCATTTTTGTAAAATTATCAAGCAATGATTTTGGAGGTAGTAAAATATTTTTATTTTTAACAACGTCTGCGCTGATATTTTGTTGTCCTGCACCACGAGCTACAGAATTAAAATACTCTCGTAATTCCATCAGTTTGAGATATAACCATTGATATGAAATAATCTCTTCATTTGCTATCATACATAATGCAGCCTGATTACAACATGCCTCATTAGTTATGATTCCAAGTCTTCCAAGAGTTGGACTTGCATAAATTGCCATTAGTATTGTATTTTTGGGAAAGATTTTCGCAGAAGAATTTTCTAATCCTTTTTGACTTATATATTCTTCTGAATCATATAACCAACAGTCTTGTAATTCTTTTGTTTTAAACCATTTTACATCTTTGTTATTCCAATATTCAGATTTTTTTCTATTTGGTGTTCCGCCAGCGTTTATCTTGGTACAAATAGAATTAATATCTGTTTCTATCCACCCCTCTGGCACACCATCAACAATCTTTACATTTTCATGGCCGGGGAAGTTGAGTTTTACAAACCATTCTTTGTAGAGCTTCTGTGCTGCTTCTTCCAAAAGTTTTATCTGCTTGCGGTTGTTTTCTATGAGGTCATCGTATGCAGAAAGTATTCCAGCGATTTTTTGTTGGGTTTCAAGAGGTGGGAGATAAAAAATATGATTAGAAAGAAGACCTTGATTAAGATTTTGAATATTTGCGCCAACGGCAGTATTAGACATGGCTTTTCTAAAATCTTTAGACTTAAAATAATATGCAAAAAAACTAGGACAATTTTCATCTATATTGTTTAATCTTGCTCTGATACAAAATCCTGAATAAGTAACTGTTGAAGGAGGATTTTGTATTAACATGCATCTTCCAACCAATTCTTTATTTCCATTTGATCGAACAAAAACTATATCGCCATTTTTTAAGTAATCATTTGGGCGCAAAACATTTTCATCAACTTCTTCAAGCTCATCATAATCAGGAAAAAATCTATTTCCAAAATTAGAAACTCCGATTAATTTCACACCAGCTTTGTATGATTCTTTTCCAAAGTTAATTCCATTTGAGAAGGTTGCAATATCTCCAAGTTTAACTTTCTTCCACTCAGTTGCCATTTATTTTCCTTCCGTCAGAAGTTTTCTGTCTTCAACATTTTCCAGAACCTTCATCTGCTGGATAGCGATTTTGTTCAATTTTTCCAACCGTTCATTTTGTGGAAGTCCATCATTAATAAATACTGCATTCAGATTTTCCATATTGCTAAGACAGATAAGCTGATTTATTGTCGCATAATCGCGAATGTTTCCTTTTAATTCTGGATTTGCTTCCCGCCACTCTTTTGCAGTAACACCAAACATAGCTACGTTTAGCATATCAGCTTCATCTGCATAAACAAAAGATTTTTGAGCGGGTGTAAGTTCCGGCGGAATAAGATTTTGCTTTATAGCATCTGTGTGAATACGGTAATTGATTTTTGCAAGTTCACGTTTTGCACTCCAGCCAAGCTGTTTTTGTTCTTCTTCCTTAAGACGCTGGAATTCTTTTACAATATAGATTTTAAATTCAGGACTAATCCACATTGCAAATTCAAAAGCAATGTCTTTATGTGCGTATGTACCACCATAGCGACCTGCTTTAGCCTGCAGACTTATAGCATTTGTTCTTTCAACAAATTCTTTTACGCTAATCTTAAAACTATTTAATCCAGATTGACTTTTAATTATGGCGAATTCGCCATAATTAAAATCTGGGTTATAGACTTGTTCCCAAATTCCAATATATTCCAGAGTATTTCGGTTTCTGAGCCAGTCTGTTATAAAGAAATCACCATCTTTTGCTTTTAGCATATCAGTAAGACAAAAATAGTCTTCGTTATTAACCTGAACTACTGTAATCTCTGTATCTTTTACATTTACTTTCTGCATATTATGCCTCCAGCTACAATTGCCCAATGGCCGCCTTTGTCGGCTCCTACACGACGGATAATACCTTCATTTTGCATTTCAGCAAGCATTTTCTTAATTGTTGTATGGCCAATATCAAGCATATTTACTAATTTTGCAATTGTAACATTTGAATCCTCATTTATCGCTTCTAATATTTGTTGGCATTTTTCTGGCCACTTTTCTGGCCACTTTTCTGGCCACTTTATTGTTTTCAGGTCACTTTTTTGGGCAGTTTCTGTATTTTTCTCCCTAGTTTGCTGAGAACTTTTTTCAGGTATTGGTTCAACTCCATAATTCATATTCTTAAAAGTAACACTAAAAGAATATGGATTAGAATTAAACACAGGAAGGTTTTCTTCTGTATAATTCGGCGCAAACTTAACTGCATCTAGAATTTTTCTAAAACCACTGCCACGGCGTTCCATAAAATCCATGCGGGTAAGCAGGTCAGCAATTACAGGATTTCGTCTTGTGGAAACTAAATTTTCAAGCTTCTGATCCTGCACAGGAATGCCGTCATACATTCCACCTGGATTCTGAATAACAATTCTATCATCAAAAATGTCGATATGGATTTCACTTCCTAAAACTCCGTAATCACGATGAACAAGGGCATTTACCATTGCTTCGTGAATTGCGCGTTCCGGGAAATTTTCTTTATTAACACGTGTTGTAGGAAGTTTGTACCAGATTTTCTGGTTGTAAAGTTTTATAAAAGCTTCACCTTCGTTTAAAAGCTGCAAAATGCTTCCGCTAAATTCCTTATCATCAATTGCATCAAAAGAACTTGGAGCTTTTGTAAGACCGTTCCATCTTGTACAGAAAATACGGGAATGAAAGAAAGGACAGACGTCGGTAAACAGAGCTCCGGCATTTGTCAAAAAACCATCTTTTGTTTTTAGTCCAAAAGAATAATAATCCTGAGGTTCAATTCTTTTTCCTGTGCGATTGTAGTAGAGAGATTCAAAATAGGTAAAGCTAAAATCTTTTGCTTCGTATTCAGATTTAAGCGTATCCCAGGTTTTGTTTGTTCCTTTAAGAATGAGTTCATGCAAAATTGGTGTATCAGCCTGAACAGAAGAAGAGCCAGCTCGGATAAAAGTAATCTTTGTAGAGTTCTCGTTGAGATAATATGGAGTATTCAATCCGCCAGAAACTTTTAATACAAGAACTGTATTTCCATCTACAGTATCCGGTTCGAGAACAAACTGTGGAATCGGAGAGATTCTATCTTTAATACATTCGGTTATAAATTCAATTTCACCCCGCAAATCTGCTATAGGACAATACTGTCGGTTTTCATCATCAATTCCAAAAATCAGCACACCGCCAATGCCGTTTGCAAAGGCACTAACACTTTTGAGCCAGCTTTTAGTTTTCTTATGTTCAACTTCACGCTTAAAGTCGCATTCTGTATGTTCAAGTTTAAACTTGGTTAGATTTAGGTTTTCCATATATTATACCTCCAGCCCAAGTTCTTTAAGATTGGCATTAATTTTTGCCATTAAATCATTACTTTCATTTTGCAAAGTATTGAGTTCTTTGTGAATCTCTTTCATGCGTTCTTCAAAGTTTTCGTCTTCTTCCTGAACTTCTGCAACTCCCACATAAGCACCAGGTGTGAGAGAATAATTTTTCTCTGCAATTTCTGCACGAGTTGCAATCTTACAAAGTCCTGCAACATCAGCATACTTCCCTTTACCAAATTTTTCAGAAAGCCAGAGGGCATCGTTTGCAACTGCAAGAACTTTATTTATCTCACTTAAAAGACCTTCAAGGACTTGATGTGCTTTTTTCTTATCCCGCTTTGCTTGATTAGCCGTCTTCTTATCACCGGTTTTTAGAGCCTCTGCTTCTCTTCTGTCAAATTCTGTTTCACATTGTTTCTGCTCTTCCTGAATATTTTGGATTTCCTTTTCTATTGATTCTTTAATTTTTGTAAAATCAGCCGCTTTCTTGCATTTGCCAAGTTCATAAGCCATATCACGACTACTGAACTGCTCTGCAATTTCGTGGAAGTGGTTACAATAATCATTTATGACAGCAGAATACTTTTCTTTTTCTCCACGATACAGATGAACAATGCTTGTAAGGTTTTTCATCTGCCATTTAGTCCATTCATTCAAATTACGGTCTACTACTGTAAAATAATTGCGGGCATCTATAAAAAGAACTTTGTCTTTTAATTCATCTTTCTTGCCCTTATCGAAAAACCAAAGAGTACAAGGAAGACTCAAGGTATAAAAAAAGTTATTGCCAACACTGAGAATCACGTCAACATCGCCTGTCTCAACTAGTTTCTTGCGGATGTCGCGGTCTGCGTGCTGGCTGTCCGTAGCTGAAGAAGCCATGACAAAACCTGCACGACCGGTTTCATTCAGATATGCATAGAAGTAACTTATCCAAAGATAGTTTGCATTACCAATTTCTTTTGTCTTTTCATTGTAGCCAGGGAGTCCGAAAGGCAAACGTCCGGCATTAAGTGCTGCTTCATATTTTACTTTGTTCACATTGAACGGCGGATTTGCCATCACATAATCGCATTTGCCTTCAAGTTTGTGAGCGTCATTATAGAATGTATTTGCACTTTCACCCCATACGATTTTTGCATTCAGACCGTGGACTGCCATGTTCATTTTGCAAAGCTTCGCATTAAACTCAACCTTTTCCTGTCCGAAAAAACTAAGCTTATCTGTTGCGTTCAAACCATTCGCATTCACAAAGTCACCGGAACTTACAAACATTCCACCCGAACCACAGGCAGGATCAAGTACATATCCTTTTTGCGGCTGAATGATATTTACAATCATGCGGACAAGTGATTTTGGCGTAAAGAAAACTCCGTCGTCGCTCGCTATGTTTTTGGCAAACTTATTAAGGAAGTATTCATAAATACGCCCTATAACATCATCCTGAATGTCATCAAGAGCAGAGTTATCAAAAATACGAAGCAGCTCTTTTAAAAGAGAATCCTGTCCCTTAAAAATCGTTTGGTAGTTTTTTGGAAGGATACCGGAAAGCTCATGGCATTCCGTTTCAATGGCTATCATTGCATCGTCAACAGCTTTGCTCAGAGTTCCGTCTGCACTATGCTGCAAAAGATAATTATACTGAGCATTCTCAGGCAAAAATATGGCACTCTTGGCTCTAAAATCTTTTGCCTCAATTTTTGGATAAACACCATTACGGCAAGGAAGAGTTTTCTGAATCTCTTTTTCCACAAACTTAAAACGAGTATAAGCATACCGGAGATAAATGAGTCCAAGCACAGGCATACAATATTCCTGTGAGCTAAGCCGAGAACCCTCACGCAAACTATCCGCAGCATCCCACAAATCATCTTCAAGTTGTTTTATATTTTCAGCCATTTTATAGTAAGACTCCATACTTTTAATACATCATTATACCTCAGTTATCATAAAAAAAAAAGGTGAAAATGTATCTCCCCCTTGAAAATCATGGGGCAAATCCTTAAAATAGATTCCCTATGGAATTCACACAAGAACAAATCGATGCACTTTCAGTTAATGAAGTTGACATCATGAAAAAAATCGCCGGCGAGCTGAACATCAATATTTCGCAGGTCAGCGCAGTTATCAGTTTGGTTGCAGAAGGATGCACCATTCCTTTTATCGCACGTTACCGCAAGGAAAAGCATGGCTCCCTTGATGAGGTTCAGGTCCGTGATTGCGACCATCTTTTCACTTCATACAAGAATCTTGAGGAACGCCGCCTTGAAATCGTGAAGGGAATTTTCGCCCAGAACAAGCTGACGGAAAGCCTCTACAACGCCGCCATGAACGCAAAGACAATGACGGAGCTTGAAGATTTGTGGGCACCGTTCAAGAAAAAGAAGAAAACACGCGGTATGGTCGCCATTGAAAAGGGTCTCGACCCTCTTGCCGATGCAATGCTGGAGCTTGACGACAAGGCTTTTGAAGCAAAGGCAGTCGAATTCATAAAGACCGATGCAGAAGACGCAGCACTGAACGTTCCGACAGTCGAAGACGCAATCAAGGGTGCCCAGGACATAATTGCAGAGCGCATTAGCCAGGACACAAAGAACCGCGAATCCGTCCACGACCTTTACATGGCAACAGGAACCATGGTAACCAAGGGAATCGTTCCAGAGGGTCAGGATGCCGAAACAGCCGAAAAGACTTCCACATACAAGATGTACTGGGACTACAGCGAGCCTCTCAACCAGGTCAAGCCGCACAGGATTCTTGCAATCAACAGAGCCGAGCGTGAGGGTGCATTGGAAGTTACCCTTGATGTCGATGTTGATTCAGCGGTCAAGGAAGTTTCTTCAAAGCAGACAATCCACAACAAATATCATGCCGATGCAATTGAAGATGGTATCGTCCGTCTTTTGAGCCCGGCAGTTCTCCGTGAAATCAGAAGCGATGAATTTGATGAAGCCGATGAGCATGGAATCGGAGTGTTCAGCGAGAACCTTAAAAACCTTCTTATGACACAGCCGATCAAGGGAAGCCGCGTTCTTGGAGTTGACCCGGGAATCCGCACGGGAACAAAATGTGCCGCACTTGATGAGACCGGAAAATATCTGGGCTACTTCCTGATTAAGCAGGTGACGGATCCGGATGGCTCATACAATGCAGTGAAGGACGCAATCAGAAAATATGCAATTCAGGTTGTCGCAGTCGGTAACGGAACGGGAAGCCAGGAAGTTCAGGCAATCGTAAGCAAGGTGATTTCCGAAAACTACCCGGACGTGCGCTACACTGTGGTCGATGAATCAGGTGCATCGGTTTATTCAGCATCCGACATTGCGCGCGAAGAATTCCCGGAGCTTGATTTGACAATCCGTGGTGCAATCAGCATGGGTCGCCGTCTTCAGGATCCTCTTGCGGAGCTTGTAAAAATCGATCCAAAGGCAATCGGTGTCGGTCTTTATCAGCATGACGTGAACCAGAAAAAACTTTCCGACAAGCTTGATGAAGTGGTCGGCTCCGTCGTAAACCAGGTGGGAGTGAACCTCAACACAGCGTCGGCATCGCTTTTGAAATATGTTTCGGGAATCAACTCAAGCCTCGCAAAAAAGATTGTCGCATACCGTGACGCGAATGGAAAAATCACAAGCCGCGAAGATTTGAAAAAGGTCAGCGGATTGGGTCCAAAGGCATTCGAGCAGTGCGCAGGATTTTTGAAGATTCCGGAAAGCTCAAACCCATTGGACAACACTTGGGTCCACCCGGAAAATTATGCGGTCGCAAGTGAGGTTCTTCCTCTCGTGAAAAACGGTGACAAAATCACGGCGGCGGCAAAAAAAGAGATGGAAGCAAAATACGGAGTCGGCGAGCAGACAATCAACGACATAATCGACGAGCTTGCAAAACCGAACCGCGACCCACGTGACGGATATCCTGCACCGATCATGCAGAAGGGTGTCGTTGCTTTTGAAGATTTGACCGTGGGAATGAAAGTCACAGGCAAAATCCGCAATGTCGTTGATTTCGGTGCTTTCGTTGACATCGGACTCCATGAGACAGGATTGATTCACATAAGCGAATTGAGCGACGACTTTGTAAGCGACCCGATGGATGTCGTAAAAGTCGGTGACGTAAAGGAGTTTACAATCATCGATCTGGACAAAGACAGAAAGAGGATTTCACTTTCATTGAAGAGCGATGCCGCAACAAGGATGCCGGGTTCTTCATCAACAGGAACTTTCACAGCATCGGGCGGTACAAAAAAACGTGTCGTCGTTGTAAGGAAAGGCGGTTCCGCTCCAAGCAAGGGACAGGGACATGACAGACCGAACAGGGGTCAGCAGCCAAAACAGAATTTCGGAAGCGATGATGGAATGAAATACAATCCGTTTGCGATGCTTTTGAAAAAATAGTTTGAAAAAAATTGACCGTCCGATTGGGAAAACTTTCGGGCGGTCTTTTTTTTTGTGGTGGTCGCAAGGACAAAATCACCAAGTCATTGAAAACTAAACGGAGCGCACAGGCCTCAGCCCAAAAAGTTTCAGGCGGTCACTTGGGTCCAGAGTTCTCACGCATTTTATTTCACAGCTTTCAACATTGCTTTTCCAGCTGCCTCCACAGAAGCACCTTTCGCCATTCCTTTCGTCCCAGCACCATTCGTAGACATTTCCGCTCATGTCATAGAGGCCAAATCCGTTTGACCTTTTTGAGCAGACCTCGTGGGTGCTGCCACAACTGTTTTTCCCGAACCAAGCCACCTCGTCCGCGACATTGCTCCCGGAGTAAATAAAATTGTCCCTCGCGCTTGCCGCATCCAGCCATTCTGCCACAGTCGGAAGTCTGAATCCGTTCGCGTGGAAATTACATTCGGGCGGCAATAAAAATTTAACGTCCGAACCAGGCTTGTACACCCAGTTTCTGACATCACTTTTTCCGTCAACAAAATAGCATGGCTCATATCCGCAGATTTCACTCAGACAGTTGCAGAAATAGATTGCATCGTACCACGAAACTCCGTCCACAGGATTGCACTCATCCCTGAACCGGCTTGGATTGAATCCCATGACCTCGTTCCAAACTTCCTGTGTAACTGGCGCAACGGAGATTTCAAATCCGGGAACCTTTGTCACCTCAAAGAACTTGTTTTTCCATTTCACCGGCGGAAGATTCTGCGCACTCAAATTCTGCGGAACAATTTTTACACCACACCTGTAACAAAAAATCGCACCGGGAACACCAACCGAACCGCACACAGGACAAACGGTAGGCTCGTCAAATTTTTTTATGTCCAGCGTCTTGTTGTAGATTTCAACAATGTTTTCCGCGACAAACGAAGCCTCTTCATGGATTCTTTTTATGGCCGCCTCATCAACAGCGTTGTCAAAAAATCCGGCGGACTCCAAAATCAGGACAACATTTTTTTCCTCGGGGGAAAGTTCCATGACTGTCTCCGCATCCTGATTCATACCGTCATTCTCAGCGGATTCCGTTTTTATGTTTTCAGATTTCACAGAGCGGACAGCCTGCACAATTTTTTCTAGAGATATGCTCAAAGCCGTTCCTCCACACAAAAAAATTTCATTCTATTATCGGTTGATTTCCACAAATAAATCACAAAACACTTACCTTATTTTTTGACCTGTATTCCGTTGGCGAAAGTCCGTAGACTGATTTGAAGGCCTGCGTGAATTTGCTCTGGCTTTCATATCCAACGGTCCTTGAGATTTCCGCAATCGATTTTTCACTTGCGACCAAAAGTTCCGCACCCTTCTCCATTCTGTGACGGTTTATGTGGGTCGCAATCGAAACGCCGTAGACCGACTTGAACACAGCCTTGAGCGTTGTAGGGTTCATGTAAAATTTTTTCGCAAGCTCCTCGATTGTAAAACGTGTGTCCAGATTGTCAACAAGAAAATTGTGCAGGT
>CADAOA010000017.1 GCA_902789435.1 uncultured Bacteroidia bacterium
GGGTAAATTTTACCGGATGGTTTGGTTGAGGAGGTCGGGAAGGTGTAGATTTGCGGAAGCTATTTGAATGGGGATGATTTAATTATCAAATAAATAATTTTGTTATTAATTTAATAATTCATAGATTTGTTTCGTATGAGAGTGATTGCTGTATCCACATTGAAGAAGTATTGGGAAGTACATGCTGATGCTAAGTTGCCGTTGAGTGAATGGTATGTGAAAGTTTGCAATGCTCACTGGAAAAATTTAGCGGATATGAGAAATGACTTCAATTCTGTTGATTACGTGGGGAACCAACGTTATGTTTTCAACATAAAAGGGAATTCTTATAGGTTGGT
Organism: uncultured Bacteroidia bacterium; assembly: GCA_902789435.1. GTDB lineage: Bacteria > Bacteroidota > Bacteroidia > Bacteroidales > UBA932 > Egerieousia. The sequence goes on from CADAOA010000017.1 coordinate 339, forward strand.
TGTTGCAGTTAAATTCACCCCGGAGTTGATTTATATACGTTTCGTTGGAACTCATGATGAATATGAAAAAATAGATGTTTCAAGAATATAATTGGTTGAGTTATGGCACAGATAAAGAATGAACAGCAGTATGCTGCTATTATGAGAAGAATTGATTCACTTTTCTTTGAGACAGGGGAGAATACTCCTTCAGATGATCCTCGTCTTGTTGAACTTGACCTTCTATCTGAACTCGTTGAAGAATACGAAAAGGAGCATTATCCGATAGAGCCTCCAACGTTATCTGAAACTATTTCAGCACGATTATCAGAATATAATATCACCCAAAAGGAATTGGCCGCTATGCTTGGTATGACGGCTCCGCGATTAAGCGCAATTCTCTCTGGAAAAGTGAATCCTACTTTTGAGCAAGCTAGAGTTATTTCTTCAAAACTGAAGATATCTCCTGCTATTGTACTAGCTGGGTAGCTTGACTATAAGATAACTATCGCGATATGAAAAAGTTTTTATTTATGGCAGCGGCGGTGCTGATGCTCTCTTCCTGCGGTCCGAAAAGGGTGCAGGATGCTGTCCAGGAAGCCGCTGATGAAACACAAAACACTGAAGCTATGCAACAGATTGAACCGAATCCGGAGAATGCCCTCAAGGCCCAGCAGTTTCTGAAAGAGGCCGGGGTTTATTATCTGGCTACAGTAGAGGGAAACCAGCCGAGGGTAAGGCCGTTCGGTACGGCTGAGATCTTTGAAGGAAAGCTCTACATCCAGACAGGAAAGAAGAAGAACGTCTACAAGCAGATTGTGGCAAATCCGCTGGTTGAGATCTGCGCTTTCAAAGACGGAAAGTGGATAAGGATAAGCGGAACCCTGGTGCCGGACGAGAGGGTGGAGGCAAAAAAAGACATGCTGGACAAGAACGAATCCTTGCGCAGCATGTATAACGAGAATGACGATAACACGATTGTGCTCTATTTCCAGAACGCAACGGCTACTATAGCGTCATTCGGCGGTGAGAGTGAAACCTTCTGTTTCTAGTCGTCAATATACATAAGGTTGCCGGTGCGGTCGAATTTGAGTTCCAGATCGTTGGAAAGCTCAATGTCGAATCCGTGGCGCTCTTTGTCAATCTTGGTGATCATAGTTCCAGGGAAGTTTGTGGTTACATAGTTCTTGATCAACTCTGGAACGAGAACGTCAGGAACAGCTGAGAACTTGCAGTCTACTTTGTCCCATTCGCCACGGCGGGTGAATTCTACCTCTGCGCCGTCGTTGAACTTAACCTCATACTTTGCTCCGTCCTGCTTTGCATATGCAACGGTTTTATCAGCAAAGTGGGTCTTGATAAAGGTCTGAGCCTGAGCAGGAAGCTGAGTAACAGGAATGATTCTGTCATGAGCGCAGCTTACTGCGGTAAAGAGCAGACATACTGCTGCAACTGAAAGGAGTCTGAAGAGTTTCATTGTCTTATGGTGTTAAAAATTTTGCGAAAGATAGCAAAAAGGTCATTACCTTTACAGAAATAGGATATTTTTTCAATATGGAAAGATGTGATTTGGCTGTTGAACGGAAACACAGGCTTGGTTGCAATTGCTGTCAGGCAGTGCTTTTGGCCTTTGCAGATGAACTGAAGGAGAGTTGGAACGAGAAAGGTGGAGATGAAGACTTTCTGATGGCATTGGGAAGTGGTTTCGGGAGTGGAATGGGTGGTATGGATGCAACATGCGGGGCACTGGTGGGTGCCGGAATGGTTGCAGGTTTGCTGAATGGAGACGGAGATCATCCTGCGGTATTGAAAACAAGGCGGATGAGCGCGGAGTTCAAGGAACGGGTAGGGGCTCTGCGATGCGCTGATATCAAGGGAGTCCAGACAAAGAAAGTGTTGTGCTCATGCGACAACTGTGTCCGCCATGCAGTTCAGATCGCCGAGAAATCTATTTGAGTCTTAGGACTGTTACTGATTGGATTTATCTTCCTTGTCCTTCTTGCTAAAGGCACTTTTTATAGCCCTCCAGGCTTTCTTGGCTCCGTTGGCTGCACTCTTTGCAATCCTCTTAGCCTTACTGGAAGTATGGTCTGCGATTTCCTTGCCTTTTTCCTTTACGGCCTGACGTTCGTCTGCGGTCTTGTCTGCTATCCTTTCTGCCCTGTCAGAAAACTTGTCGCCGATCTTCTGGCCCTTTTCCTTAACCTTTTCCCAGCCTTTCCTGCCGGTGCGGTTAACCTTGTCTCCGAAGCTCTCTACAGCGTCACCGATATTGTTCATCGTTGCGTCGAGGGCATTCTCCATATTGATCATGGTTACGATTGTAACATGGCCTTCTGCGGTGGTTATGCAGACATTATTTCTATGCAGGTCCCTTTCTCCTTTCTTGAAATCCCCCCAGTAGCAGGAAATGTCTCCGTCCTCGTCTTTGAGATCGTTGACAGTAGGATGCCCGTACGTGTCTTCCAACCAGCTCTTAAGAACCTGGTAGCGGGTGGCGTTGAGGGTGGAGTCGGCATCGGTGAATAAAACTATCTTGCCTACTGTTTCCTTTTCTTTGTCAGGGGTGATTGTGGCGGTAACCTCGATTCCGTTGATTCTGCCCTCAAGGGTGGTGTTCTCAGCTTCAACGGCTGTCCAGCCGGCTTTTTCCAGTTTCTTCACGAAACTCTCTTCAGTGACGTTGAGGGTTTGGGAGCCAAACTTCATGTTCTTGATTGTCCTTTGGGCGGACATGCTTGTGGCAGCAAAGAGGAGAGTTGCAAGTAAGATGAATGACTTTTTCATTGCAGTAGGTTTTTACGTATGCAATTTACTGCAAAAACCGTTCAATTCAACTCTTTTTGCGCACAATATTCACCAGGAATATACCAAGCAGGGCGGAAATGAGCGATCCCATAAGGACTGCGACCTTGCCCATATCCCTGAGGACGGCGGCGTGCTGAGGGTAATCTCCGAAGGAAAGCGTATCCACGAAGATGGACATGGTGAATCCAATACCACCCAGGCAGGCAACTGCAAAAAGCATTGGCCATGTGGCTTTTGCCGGCATAGCTCCAACCTTGCTCTTGACCGCCAGGAAGCTGGCAAGGGTGATTCCCACAGGTTTGCCAATAACCAGACCGGCCACGATACCGAGACTTACGCTTCCGAGTTCCGGGCTGAACTTGAAGATGTTGAAATACTCCAGACTCGGGATGGTAACTCCGGCGTTTGCCAGGGCGAAAATCGGCATTATGATGAAGTTCACCCAAGGGCTGAGGGCGTGTTCCAGACGGTAGCTCATTCCGATGCTGTTCTTGGCGGTGGAGCTTATCTGGCGGAGCACGTGCCTTTGAGGTCCGTTAGGGAAGCCGCATTCTTCTTCTATGGCGTCGTACTCTTCCAGTTTCCTTGCGTAAGTTTCTTTCTTGTGGCGGTAATACTCTTTACTGTATCTTGGGGTGAAAGGCACCAGGAATGCCATAACCACACCGCTCATAGTGGCATGGACACCGGAATAGTAGAAGAGCACCCATACGGCTATGGCCGGAATGAAGTAGAACCAAGGGCGCTTTTCCCCCAGCTTGTTCATCAAAAGGATGAGAAGTATCAGGATCACTGCAAGTCCCAGAAGGGCCAGGTTGATGCTTCCACCATAGAATATGGCCACGACAAGTATCGCGATAAGGTCATCTGCGATGGCCAGGGCCGTGAGGAATACCTTCAGCGATACCGGTACCTTGTTGCCGAGTATGGCCAGGATTCCGACAGCGAAGGCTATATCCGTCGCAGTTGGGATTCCCCAGCCGCTTCCTGCCGCCGTACCATGGTTGATGAGGCTGTAAATCAGGGCCGGAGCGGCAACTCCGCCGAAAGCTGCTATTACCGGCATGATGGCTTTCTTCGGCGATGAGAGTTCTCCGTTTGTGACCTCGCGCTTGATTTCCAGGCCGACGGTGAAGAAGAAAACGACCATAAGGATATCGTTGATAAACTTCTCCACTGTCATTTCTCTCGGGAAGGTAATGGTGCTTCCACCCGGATGCGAGATGTTTATGGAAAGACCGGTTTCCAGGATGTGATGGTAAGCGTCCTTTGTCCAGGGCAGGTTGGCCAGCAGCATTGCAATGATTACAAATGTTATGAGGATCACTCCCTGGGCCCACGGCTGCTTGGTGAATTTCCGTCCGCGGGTCTCGAGGTTTATCACGCTTTTGTTCCAGGTATATACCGGTATGAGTTTCATTTCTTTTGATGTTTCTGTTTTTGGGCGCGCAAAAGTAATACTTTTCCCGTAACTTTGTCATATGAGCGATTGCAACATAATTGTCCGGGCGGCAAGGGCGTCTGACCTTGCGATTGTAAACAAGCTGCTGTATCAGGTGGAGGATATCCACAGGGTAGGGCGGCCGGACCTTTTCAAGCCCGGAGAGAAGAAGTACACGGATGTTCAGCTTCTGGAGATTTTCCAGAATCCCAAGACCCCGGTGTTTGTGGCCGAGGAAGACGGAGAGGTGCTGGGCTATGTTTTCTGCATTCTCCAGGAAACCGTTGGGTCTAAATGTATTTTCGACCACACAACTCTCTATATTGACGACCTTTGCGTGGACGAATCCGCAAGGGGAAAGGGAGTGGGGAAGTTATTATACGACTATGCCCTTGGTTTTGCCAAGAGCATAGGATGTCATAACGTTACGCTTCATGTGTGGGACAGGAATCCCGGAGCCCGAGCCTTCTACGAGAAGATGGGGATGGGAATCCAGCAGACCACGATGGAAGTTATCTTATAGAGTCAAGTCCTTTTCGGATTCGGCATAGGGTTTCCTCCCTGCCGATGAAGTAGATGATGTCCGAGATCCCGAGTCCGCGGGTGTTGCCCGTGAAGAACAGCCTGAGGGTGTTCATAACCTGACCCATCTTCCATTCCTTTGCCTTGATATAGCCTGTCAGAAGCTCCTCGATTTTCTCGCAGCATTCCTGCTTGTAATTCTCCGGAGTCTCTTCATCAGTGAATGTAGGGAAAGAATTCTCTGCGATGAGTGTGTGGAGTTCTTCAGCGTGGCTGAGGTTGTCAGGAGTGCAGAATTTCTTGACGTCATTCTCGTCGTATGCAGAAGGGGCGGCAAAGAGGGCTTTGCTTATATCCCAGAACTCGTTTACGAAGTGGGCCCTTTCCTTGATCAGGGCGCATACTTCCGCCAGATACTTGTCTGAAAACTTGTCTTTGAAATCATCGTTGAGCATAGGGCGGAACTCGGCGGCCAGCTGGGCCGGGGTACGGCGTCTGAGGAACTGCTCGTTGAACCATTTTGCCTTGTCCACGTTGAATTTCGCTCCGGACTTTATGACCCTTTCCAGGCTGAATGCCGGAATGAGTTCCTCCAGGGTGAAAACTTCCTGCTCCGTGCCAGGATTCCAGCCCAGCAGGGCGAGAAGGTTGACGAACGCTTCCGGATAGTATCCGTCTTCGCGATAGCCTCTTGATATTTCTCCTGTTTCAGGATTTGTCCATTTGAGCGGGAAAACCGGGAAGCCCAGGCGGTCTCCGTCTCTCTTGCTGAGCTTACCCTTGCCGTCCGGCTTGAGGAGAAGGCTCAGGTGAGCGAATCTCGGCATTGTATCTTCCCATCCGAAAGCCTTGTAGAGCAGGTAGTGGAGAGGGAGGCTCGGAAGCCATTCGGCTCCACGGATAACCTCGGTGATTTCCATCAGATGGTCGTCAACTATGTTGGCAAGATGGTATGTAGGGAGCTGGTCTGCGGCCTTCCATAATACCTTGTCGTCCAATGTGTTGGTTTCTACCTCCATTTCTCCGCGGATAAGATCGTTCATCTTCACCGTCTGACCTTCGGGAATCTTGAAGCGGATGGTCCAGGTATCGGTGGTGGCGATGAGCTTCTTTACCTCTTCTTCCGGGAGGGTGAGAGAGTTCTTCAGAGTCTTCCTGCTTTCGTAGTTATATATGAATGTCTGCTTTGCGGCTTCTGCTTCCGCCCTAAGCTTTGAGAGTTCCTCGGCGGAATCAAAGGCGTAGTAGGCATAACCGTTGGCTATGAGCTGCTCGGCATACTGGCGGTAGAGAGGTTTGCGTTCGCTCTGGCGGTAAGGGGCGTGTGGATTCTTTTCGCTCTTTTCGGAAGCGATGGTGAATTTGCCGTCAACTTCCGTGATTCCCTCGTCCGGCATTATGCCGCACCAGGCCAGGGATTCCAGGATATAGTCCTCGGCTCCCGGCACGAATCGCTGAGAATCAGTGTCCTCTATTCTGAGTATGAATTTTCCGCCTTTCTGTTTTGCGTATAAGTAGTTGTAGAGCGCGGTCCTTACGCCACCCATATGAAGGGGGCCGGTAGGACTCGGTGCAAACCTTACTCTTGTCTCCATTGCTTTCTGTGTTTTAGTCTTGGGTCTGGTGCAGGTATCTGTTGTTTGTGGTCAAAGACGGCTTGTCTCCGATTTCGGTTACAGACAGGGTTATGTTATTAGTGGTTATTCCGGGGCTGTTCTTGCGGTTCTTGCGCTCATAGGCAGGAATGCTTTCCAGCTGGATGATTTCGTTGTCGTCGTCCGTTACTAGTACAGGCTTGGTTCCGGCAACCCTCTTTTCAGGCTTGAATTCCAGGACAGGAGGCATCTTGGCCTCATCCTGGTTCTTCGGCCTGATAGGATCCGGGCGGTAAGAGGTTTCTCCGTTGCGGCCAGGGATAACGATGTTGCGTCCGTCCACATCCGGGAGGTTGAGTACGTCGAATCCTGTGGCCACTACCGTTACCCTTACCTTATTGCCAAGGTTAGGGTCATATACAAGTCCACGCTTGTATTTGAGAGGCTGGCCGGTAAAGCTCTTGACGGCTTCCAGGGCCTGCTTGAACTCAGCCATAGTGAAGTTCTCTCCGGAGCAGACAATGTTGATGAGAAGTCCGGTAGAACTCTTCAGGTCACAGTCATTCAGCAGAGGAGACTCGAATGCCTTCTCCACAGCCTGCTGGGCCTTGCCTTCTCCTTCCGCCTCGCCGATGCCCATGGTGGTCATGCCGCTGTTCTCCATTACCATCCTGACGTCGTTCATATCGACGTTTATCTCACCGTCCAGGGTGATGATTTCGGAGATGCTTTTCACTGCAGTAACCAGCACTTCGTTAGGTCTCTTGAAACCTTCCATCATGTTCTGGTCTCCGAAGGCCTCGTATATCTTCTGGTTGTCTATGATCAAAAGGCTGTCCACATACTGCCGAAGGTCTCTCAGTCCGTCCATCGCACGGGTCATGAAGGCCTTTCCCTCATCTCTGAAAGGAATGGTCACGACTCCGACCACAAGTTTGCCTTTCTGCTTGGCAATCTCAGCGATTACAGGAGCAGCTCCGGTTCCGGTACCTCCACCGAGACAGGCGGTTACAAAAACCATCTCGATTCTGTCCGGCAGGGCCTTGGAGATTTCCTCCCTGCTCTGAAGTGCAGCTTCCCTTCCTTTCTTCGGGTCGCATCCGGCTCCGAGGTTGCGGGCGATTTTCGGTCCGAGGATTATCTTCTCGTTTACGCGGTTGCTGTCCAGAGCCTGCTTGTCTGTGTTGCAGATCATCAGGTCAACGTTGCTGATACCCTGCTTGTATATCTCCTGGACTACGTTACATCCGCCTCCGCCGACTCCCACTACCTTAATTATGGCATTGGACTCGTTGAAGTCTATAGGATAATCGTTAATGCTGTCGTCTATTAGTTCCATGGTTTGTGGTTTGACGGTGGTTATACTTCGTTGTTGAGATCTCCAAAGAGGCTTTCTCCGCTGAGGAGTCCCTTGAGTTTACCGAAGAGCTTCTTGCGCGTGCCCTTTTCCCTAGGTGCTGATGCTTCGGCCTCCTCAAGAACAGGATCTTCTATCAGGACAGGGTCCGGAGAGGAAACGAACTGCTGGACCGGAGCCGCAGAAATGCTGGATACACAGTTGGTGTAGACGAAGCCTTCGTCTTCCATCCTCTGGAATGCGTGAATAAGCATTCCAACTGCCGTTGAGGATGTAGGTTCCTTTGCCTGGTCGCAGGAAGAAGGATCGATTGCAAATGCGTTAGGACTGCCGAGCCTTGCCTCATAACCAGTAACAAAATTGGCAAGGTTTGTAAGGCTTCCAATCTTTGAACCGCCTCCGGTAAGAACCATTCCGCTGCGGATAACGTCTTTGAAATCAGATTGCTCTACGTGCCAGCATACAGCTTCCAGGATTTCTTCCATCCTGGCCTGGATTATTCTGGAGAGAACTTTCAGATGAACTTCCTTTCCTCCGTTCGCACCCATTGTAGGAATGAGGATCCTCTTGTCCGCATCGGCATAATCGCTGAAGCAGCATCCGTAGTTTGTCTTTATGTATTCAGCCTTGTCGTTGGAGATACCGCAGCCTATGCATATATCTTCAGTGATGGAGTTGCCGCCGAAAGGAATGATTCCAGCATAGCGGATGACATTGTGGTGGAAGACGATGACATCAGTGGTTCCGCCTCCGATATCTACCAAAATGCTTCCTACCTCCATCTCGTCTTCCGTAAGGACTGCCTTGGCTGATGCAATAGGCTCGAGTACAACCTCGATAGGCTCGATTCCGGCCATCTTCAAGGTGTTCTCGATCATCATCTTGGAGTTCTCCTTGCCTACGAACAGCTTGAACCGCGCCTGGATATTGCGGCCGAACATACCGACCGGTTCGCTGACGCTCATATAGTTGTCCACATTGTAGCCCTGAGGGACGGAGTACAGTACCTTGTTACCGTCGTCCAGAGGAGTGTGGTAGGTGTTCATAGTTATCTTGGTGATTTCATCCTGGGTTATCAGCGAGTTGTAATTCTCTCTCGGCACGGTCAGAGGCTCAGGCTTGATGCACTTGATGTCCTGGCCGGCGATTCCCACAAGGGCCTTGTTTACCTTTTTGCCGATCTGGTCTTCAACTTGTTTGAGGGCTTTGTTCAATGCCTGGGTGGCAAGCCTTACATTTTCAACCCTTCCTCTTTTGATGCCTTTTGATGGAGCCTCGCCGAAGGCAACGACCCTGACTCCGAGGTTGGTCTTTTCTCCCACAGCCACTGATACCTTAGTGGTTCCGAGATCGATGGCAGCAATCAAATTTTCCATATCTAATGTTGTTACTGGTTAAGTGTTTGTGTATCTGTTATTTTGTTTATTTCTTCCTGGTGCAGACTATCTGTCCGCGGTATTTAAGGTTTACGCAGGAATATTTGTCCCATCCTGCCTTCGGGATGATGTAACTGTAGAAAGAGTGGAGCTTGTCGAATTTCTCGGCGATGTTGTCCAGGTCGCCGAAGATAATCTTGTGGTTTCCGGCTCTGGCAATAAGTTCCACGTCTCCCTCGTCGTTGAAGAAAATCTCCTCTATCTGGGCATTCCAGAAAGGATGTTTCTCCAGGTAGTTTCCAAGGTTGAGAATCTTTCCGAGCCAGGAAGTCGTATCCTTGCTCTGCGGATGCTCATCCATAAGCACGTCCAGCGGCACTTTGCCCGTAACCACAGGGACGTATGAGGAATAGTTCTCTATGAGAGGGAAGACAAATGCCGTCTCGTCCATATAGAATCCTCCTTCCGCGGTCTGGATCCTTATGACAGGTTTCCTCTGGCGGATTTCTATGCTCATCACACCGTCCCTGGTAACGAAGGCTTCAGTCTCTTTCACCACGCTGCGGTGGTTGAGGAGTTGCTCTATCTGACCCAGGCGGATGCTGTCTATCCTTCTTCCTATCACGTTGCCGTTGAAGCGGTTGATGATGTCCACAATCTCCTGCTTGGTGACGAACTTGTTCAGGGAGCTATCCAGCAAGGTTACCTTCACGCTCCTTACAATCTCGTCTTTCTTGCCGCTTTCCCTAAGGCCGCGGGCAAACCAGAAATAGGCTCCCGCCGCCACGGTCAGCACGGCATAAAGCAATCCAGCCAATATGTTTTTCCAAACCGGTTTCATTTCAGCATTTTCTCCAGTGGCTCCACGAAGCGGTCTATGTTGCCGGCTCCGAAAGTCACCAGAAGGTCTATCTTTCCTTCTTCAAGTCTGTTCTTTATTGTGTCAAGGAGTTCCTCCTTGGTTATCAGCATCTTGTCGCTGAGGTTCATCTTGTTGAAAATCAACTCGGAGCTGACTCCTTCTATCGGGAGTTCCCTGGCCGGGTAGATGTCCAGCAGTATAACGCTGTCCGCTGTGCTCAGAGCCTGTGCGAATCCGTCCGCCAGGTCTCTGGTCCTGGTGTAGAGGTGAGGCTGGAAGACAGCGGTCAACTTCCTGTCCTGGAAGGCTTCCCTGAGGGAGCTGATAGTGGTTGCAATCTCCTGAGGATGATGGGCATAGTCATCTATATACACCACCTTCGGAGTATTTACGTGAATGTCCATCCTCCTCTGGACTCCGCGGAAGGATGCCAGGGCTTTCTTCAGGCTTTCCTTGTCTATGCCGGCGAGAAGGGCTACTGAAGAGGCGGCAACGGCATTCTCGATGTTAACCCATCCGGGAACTCCTACGGTGCATCCCTCCACGTTTCCGATCCCAGGAGGGCAGTTGAGAGTGAAACGGAACATTCCGGTTTCCTTTCCGTCTTTCTTTATCGGCTCTATGTCAGAAGCATAGAAGTCAGGAGCCTTTCCTTCTCCGGCCTTGAAGGCGTAGGATAAAACCTTTGCCCTGACTTTGGATGTATCCAGTATAGCTCCCTGCTTTACAATCAGGTATCCGTCTGCATCCACCTGGGAAGCGAACTTTGCATAGGCCTCCCTCATGTTCTCAACCGTTCCGTAGATGTCCAGATGATCCGGATCAGTGGCGGTAACTACTGCGATATGAGGGAAAAGCTGGTGGAAGGAACGGTCGAATTCATCTGCCTCGGCAACAACCGTGTTGTTCTTTGCCAGCAGGAGGTTGCTGTCGTAGTTGCGCGAAATACCGCCAAGGAAGGCGTTGCATCCCTTGCCGCTGTCCTGGAAAATATGGGCGAGCAGGGTGCTGGTTGTGGTCTTGCCGTGGCTGCCGCTGATAGCAAGGCAGGTCTTTCCCTCGGCGATGTGGCCGAGAGCGCGGCTTCTCTTAATTACTTTATAGCCTTTGGCATTGACCGTTACGAGTTCCTGCATATCTGCCGGTATTGCTGGTGTGTAGATTACCAGGGTATTATCCTTATCCTCCGGAATGAAGCTAGGGTTGTCTTCGTAATGGACGGCTATGCCTTCGCTTTCCAGTGCCTTTGTCAGGGGGCTTGGCGTGCGGTCATATCCGCTAACGTTGCATCCGCGGCTCTTGTAGTAACGGGCCAGGGCGCTCATTCCTATTCCGCCGATTCCTATGAAGTATACGTTCTTTGGCTCGGAAGCCTTCGCTGAGAAATCTTTTCCCTTGCAGAGTTTGAGGCACTCGTCCGCGATTTCCTTTCCGGCATCCGGTTTTGCAAGCTTGAGAATGTTCTCTTCCAGGGTCTTTCTCCTGGAGTCATCGGCGATGAGGCTTTCTACGGAGTCCATAAGGTTTTGCTCGGCATCGGCATCCTTGACTATCAATGCGGCGCCTTTGTTTACCAGGGCCATGGCGTTGTGTGTCTGGTGGTCTTCCGCAACGTTGGGGCTAGGCACGAATATGGTGCATTTGCCAGCTACGCAGAGTTCGGATATCGTTCCGGCTCCGGCACGGCTGACCACGATGTCGGCAGCGGCGTAGGCAAGGTCCATCCTGCTAATGAAATCCGTACAACAGACACACTCATGAGGGTTAGATTTCAAAAACTCGTCTATCTCTTTCTTATAGACCTTGCCACACTGCCAGATAACCTGGAATCCCTTGATGCGGTTTTCCAGTATGGCTTTTTTCATACAGTTGTTAAGAGTACGGCATCCCAGGCTTCCGCCAACCACGAATACGGTTTTCTTCCCAGGGTCGAGATTGTAGAAACTGATTCCTTCTTTCTTCATTTCAGGGGTGCAGCGGACAATCTCCTTGCGGATAGGGTTGCCGGTCAGAAGAATCCTGTCCTTAGGGAAGAAACGTTCCATATTGTCATAGGCCACGCAGATCTTGGCGGCCTTGGATGCGTTCTTGCGGTTAACGATTCCGGCAAAGGAGTTCTGCTCCTGCAAAAGTACCGGAACCTTGAGAGCTGCAGCAGCGGAAACTACGGCTGCTGAGGCGTAACCACCGACTCCTACAACAAAGTCTGGCTTGAAATCCCTGACAATCTTCTTTGCCAGGCGGCGGCATTTGAGATAATCTCTGGCTACGCCTATGTTGGAGAGTGAATAGAGCGGTCTGTGGAGTCCTCTTGCGGGGATTCCCTTGATAGGATAACCCGCAGCGGGAACCTTTTCCATTTCCATTCTTCCGCTGGCTCCTACAAAAAGGATTTCAGCATCCGGAACCTGCTGCCGGATGGCATTTGCTATTGAGATTGCCGGGAATATGTGTCCCCCGGTTCCTCCTCCGCTTACTATTACCTTTAACTTATCCATAACACGGTTTTATTCGTCAGGACCCAGTTGGTCCGCATATCTTTGTTTGAGGTATTCGTCTCTTTCCTCCTGGCTCATAGCGTCCTGCTTTTCCTGCTCAGCCTGGGCAGCCTTGCGTTCCTCTTCTTTCTTGCGTTCCCGCTCGAGCCGTTTCTGTTCCTTTTCCTCCCGTTCCCTTTCCTGTATCATTGCCTCGGCATCTTCCTTGGTCCTGGAAATGGAGAGAATGATTCCGAAGGCGCAGCTGATGATCACGAAGGAGGTTCCTCCGAGGCTTATCAGCGGAAGGGTATGTCCGGTTACAGGGAATATGCCCACGTTAACCAAAATATGGAGCATCGCCTGAACCAGGATAACCGCGCCCAGTCCTCCTGCCGTAACGGCGGAGAACACCGTGCGGCATCCTCTGACTATCAGCACACAGCGGTAGAAGAACCAGACATACAGCATCATCACCAGAAATCCTCCCCACAGTCCATATTCTTCCAGGATGATGGAATAGATGTAATCCGAGTAAGGGTGAGGGAGCACATATCGCTGAGTACTCTTGCCCGGCCCCTTGCCCAGAAGACCTCCTTCCTTTACGGCAATCTGAGCCATATCCGCCTGAAGGGTTTCGTCTGCAAGCCTTTGCTGTTCTCTCTTGTCCAACTTGGAGACATCTATGTCTTCGTCGCTGCTGAAGAAGCGGTTGAACCTTTCAATCGCGGTATCCATCCTAGGGAATACTCCCCTGTGCTCCGAGGTAAAAGGCTTGCTTGCCAGATGCACCACGATCAGCAGGATTACCGCTGCAGCTCCCAGTCCCACTGTCTTGAGCAGGTACGATGGCTTTATGCCCGCGATGAACAGGACTATGAAGCAGATCAGCGCAAGGTAAAGGGCTGCCGAAACGCTGCCCACAAGAACCAGAACTATGCACACTCCGATAGGGGCGATAATTTTCAGCAGGAAGCTCTTGTAGGTGTCTATCTTCATTATTTCCAGGGCCCTGGCAAGATAGAGCACAATGGCTATCTTGGCGAATTCCGTCGGCTGGAACTGCAATCCTCCGATGGATAGCCATCTCTGGGCATCGTTGGTCTTGACTCCGACAGCCAGTGTGAGTACAAGAAGGACTATGGCCACAAGCAGGGTGAGCATACTCACGGCCCTGTACCATTTCGGAGGGATCTTGTAGCAGATGAACAGCGCAGCCACACCAAGCACCACGAACCTTATCTGTTTCATAAGGATGGCAAAGTTGGTGCTGCCCTTCATATATGCCAGACTGCTGCTGGCGGAATATATGAGGGCGATGGAAATCAGGCTCAGGAGGAAGAATATTGCCCAAATCACCTTGTCTCCGTGGAGACGGCTCATGACCTCTTCCTGAGGGGCTTGCCTTTCGCTGTCCTTTATGTCCTTCTCTTTGTCTGTCATTATAATTCCCTTACAGCTTTCTTGAACTGTTCTCCGCGATCTTCATAGCTCTTGAAAAGGTCGAAGCTGGCGCAGCACGGGCTGAGGAGCACCGTGTCACCAGGGACGGAATTCTCATAAGCCACCCTGACCGCGTCTTTTGCACTGGTCACGTCTATTATCTTGTCAACTTTATCGCCGAAGCATTCGTGGAGTTTCTCGTTGTGGAGTCCCATGCAGATCAGCACCTTCACCTTGTCCTTGACGAACTTGTAAAGAGGACTGTAGTCGTTTCCCTTGTCCTTTCCGCCGGCTATCCATACCACCGGTGTGGTCATGCTTTCCAGGGCGTACCAGGCAGAATCCACATTGGTTGCCTTGGAGTCGTTGATGTACATAACCCCCTTGATTGAAAGCACTTTCTCAAGGCGATGCTCAACTCCCTGGAAGTTCATCAGCGATTCGCGGATGACTTTGTTGTCTATGTTCACGGCCTTTGCCGCGATGGCTGCAGCCATGGAGTTGTAGACATTGTGTTTTCCCTGGAGGGCAAGTTCCTTCAGGTACATAGAGTACTCGTCATCCTCATAGCGGACAAACAAGCGGTCTTCGTCTATGAAAGCTCCCTGGTCCACCTTCTTCTTCTGGGTGAACGGAAGTTTCTTTGCGGTCAGGACTATGCGGTCCAGTTCCTTGGCGGTGATAGGGTCATCTGCGCAGAAGACGAAGCATTCCCTGTCTGTAAGGTTCTGGACTATACGGAATTTAGCGTCCACATAGTTCTGCATCTTGAACTGATAGCGATCCAGATGGTCAGGGGTGATGTTTGTCAGGATGGCGATATCTGCCTTGAATGTGTACATCCCGTCCAGCTGGAAGCTGCTGAGCTCGATCACGTAGTAGTCGAAATTCTCGGTTGCAACCTGGTAGGCGTAGCTCTTTCCTATGTTGCCGGCCAGTCCCACGTTCAGTCCGGCATTTTTCAGCATATAGTAGATCAGGGAAGTGGTCGTGGTCTTTCCGTTGCTTCCGGTTATGCAGATCTTCTTTGCACGGTCATACCTTCCCGCAAACTCTATCTCGGAGATTACAGGTATGCGGTATTCCCTGATGCTCTGAACCATATGATTCTCTTCAGGGATGCCAGGACTCTTTACCACTTCATCCGCACAGAGGATTTTCTCCTCGGTATGTCCTCCTTCTTCATATTCAATCTGGAATTTGGAGAGTGTTTCCTTGTATTGCGGCTTAATTGTGCCGGCATCGGAGAGGAACACGTCAAAGCCCTTGACTTTTGCCAGGACGGCGCTTCCGACTCCGCTTTCTCCGCCTCCGAGGATGACTATTCTTTTCTTTCCCATATCTGTTTGCTATCTGATTTTCAATGTTATTACAGAGAGTATTCCGAGCACGATGGTGATAATCCAGAAGCGTACGGTGATCTTCGCCTCAGGGGTGATGTGGTGTGGCCACTGGATGAGGGCATCCGGATTCTCTTTCTGGAAATGGTGGTGCAACGGGGTCATTCGGAACACCCTGACTCCTTCTCCCTTCTTCTTTTTGGTGTATTTGAAATAATATCTCTGTATTATCACGCTGAGGCTCTCCACGAAGAACACGCCGCAGAAGATAGGGATGAGGAATTCCTTCCTTATCATAATGGCGGCCACTCCGATAATGCCTCCAATCGCCAAGCTTCCGGTATCTCCCATAAATACCTGGGCAGGGTAGGTGTTGTACCACAGGAAGCCGATGAGGGCTCCCACGAAGGCGGCCATGAATATCACGATCTCTCCTGTGTTAGGTATGTACATTATGCTCAGGTAGTCTGCGAAGATGGCGTTGCCGCTCAGGTAGGCCAGTATGGCCACCGTGGCTCCCACTATGGCAGATGTTCCTGTGGCAAGACCATCCATACCGTCTGTAAGGTTGGTGCCGTTTGATACAGCTATCACGATGAAGGTGATGATTATCACGTAGATGATATTGGTAGCCCAATCTCTGAAACGGCCTTCGCCCGGAGCCAGCCAAGAGTATTTGAACTCGTTGTGCTTGAGGAACGGGATGGTGGTGGTACGGCTTTTCACATCGCGATAATAAATGACTTTTTCGTCTCCGATGCCGCTGACAACCTCTTTCTGGACTCCTTCCCTAGGGGTGTCGCTGTAAAGGCGGATGACATTCTGCTTGCTTACAAGAAGGGTTACTCCAACCACGATTCCCACAGCCAACTGGCCGAATACCTTGTATTTTCCCTTCAGACCCTCCTTGTTCTTCTTGAAGACCTTGATGGAATCGTCCTTGAAACCGATGTATCCAAGGCAGACAGTGGTGAATATCAGAAGCAGGACATATATGCTGTTAAGCTTGCAGAACAGAAGAACCGGAATCAATATGCTGAGCAGGATGATAAGTCCTCCCATCGTAGGGGTGCCTTTCTTTGCAAGCTGCCCTTCCAGGCCGAGGTCACGGATAGTTTCCCCAACCTGCTTTTTCTGCAGACGGTGAATGATCTTAGGACCGATCCAGAAGGCTATGACCAATGCCAGGATGACGCAGGCCGATCCTCTGAACGTAATATAGTTCATCAGGTTAGCTCCAGGGATGTCCCATCCCATGCTCTCAAACCATTTGAAAAGATGATATAACATAATCTTTAACTCTCTGTTTTATTGTCTGCCGTATTCGCGGAGCCTGAAGGCTTCCTTTACGGTTTCCTTGTCGTCCATATGTCGCTTTTCAGTGCCGATTATCTGATAGTCCTCGTGTCCCTTTCCGGCAACCAGGATTATGGAGTCAGGAGGGGCTGTCATGACAGCATTCTGGATTGCCTGGATACGGTCCGGGATGAACTTGGCCTTAAGGACTGAGTCGGCATCCATTCCGGCCTTGATGTTGTCTATGATGGCCATAGGGTCTTCAGTCCTGGGATTGTCGCTGGTTACGAAGATGCGGTCAGAGTACATTCCGGCGATGGCTCCCATCTTAGGGCGTTTGGTCTTGTCGCGGTCTCCTCCGCAGCCGAATACGCATATCAGACCTCCCTTAGGTTTCAGGGCCTTGAGGGTCTTGAGCACGTTCTCCAGGGCGTCCGGAGTATGTGCATAGTCCACAGCGGCGATGATGCCGTCGTCTCCCTTGAAATATTCCAGCCTTCCGTTTACACTGCGAAGGGCGCTCATTATCTTGACTACCTCATCGTGAGGGGCGCCAAGCAGGATGGCCGTGCCGTAGATGGCGGTGAGGTTCTCCGCATTGTATTCCCCGATGAAGTTGCACCATACCTCTGTTCCATTGATATTCAGCTGCATTCCATCTATGCTCTGCTCGATTATCCTGGTCTTGAAGTCGGCCACGTTGCGGGTGGAATAGGTGTGTACCTGTGCCCTTGTGTTCTGGACCATGAACTCGCCGTTACGGTCATCTATGTTGGTAAGGGCGAAAGCATCTTCAGGAAGACTGTCGAAGAAAGCCTTCTTGCAGTTGCGATAGTTCTCGAATGTCTTGTGGTAATCCAGATGGTCGTGCGTAAGGTTGGTGAAGATGCCGCCGGCAAACTTCACTCCCGTGATCCTCTCCTGGTCGATGGCGTGGGAGCTTACCTCCATGAAGCAATACTGGCATCCCTCGCTAACCATCTGGTCCAGAAGCTTGTTCAGTTCCAGAGGACCCGGTGTGGTGTTGATTGTAGGATATTTCTCGCTTCCCACATAGTTGGCTATGGTGCTCAGAAGGCCGCACTTGTATCCGAGGGCTGTGAAGGTATTGTAGAGAAGGGTCGCGATGGAGGTCTTTCCGTTGGTTCCGGTCACTCCGATGAGCTTTAGCTTTGCGGAAGGGTTGCAGAAATTGTTGACGGCGATTTTTGCCTCTGCCTCACGGCTGCTTTTTACTATAACGTAAGTGACAAGGTCACGGTCTCCATTCCGGATAGGGGCTTCCTCATCTTCAGGAATATTCTCGCACACAATGTACTGCGCACCTCTTTCAATGGCATCGCGGATGTACTTGCCTCCGTCTGCGGCTGCGCCTCTTACGGCGATGAAAAGGCTGCCGCGGGAGCATTTGCGTGAGTCTGCACTGATGCTCTTGACATCGTGGCTGCTGACTACGGAGAACATGGCGGTATCCGGGGAGATTTCTTCTCTTCCCTGGAATTCCCTGATAATCCTTATTCCCTTCAGTAATTGACCTAATCTCATCTTATCGATTGTTTCTAGTTTCCCAATGTCAGTCTTACAACCTGTCCTTTCTCTACCGCGGTGCCCGGAGCCGGAGACTGTTCCCTGACTCTTCCGTGTCCGCTGAATTCAACCTTGAATCCCTGATTCTCGAGGATGTAAAGAGCATCCTTGAGTCCCATTCCCTTTAAGCTTGCCAGCGAGTCTCTCTCTATGGTTATGCCCTCAGCCGTAACCGCTGTGGTATCAGAGGAGAAGGCAACCCATCTGTTGTCTCCTATCTGGGAGGCTACGCTCCTGCCGTTGGTGACAGGTACGTTCTTGAGGACGATGCTGCTGGCCTGTCCCATTCCGGTTGCCATGTCCGGATTTGAACGGCGGTTGTTTTTCTGGCTACCGTCCAGTTTCTCGTTCCAGTGCGGAGTGTTGGCGTAGATGAAACGCGCAATCTGCAGGAACGGAGGGCCTGCCAGGGTAGCTCCGTAGAAGTTGCCGGCCGTCTTGCCGGAGTACAACACGACGATTACTGAATACTCCGGATTCTCGCTAGGGAAGAATCCGCAGAAGGTCGCCTGGTATCTTCTCATTCCGCCTCTTTCGTAACCGCCACCTTCAAAGGCGATTCTGGCGGTTCCGGTTTTTCCGCTGATGTGGAAAGGCTCGTTGCGCATCATCTTTCCCGTACCGTCGGTGACAACGGCCCTGAGAGCCTCCCTTGCCTGCTCTGCGGTTTTCTTGCTGCAGATGGATCCGCTTATTTCCTGCGGCTTGAAAGTCTTGATGACCTTGCCGTCTTTTTCGTAACCCTCTATGAAGTATGGCTTCATCATCCTTCCGTCATTGGCGATGGCGTTATAGAAGGTGAGGGTGTGGAGAGGGGTGATCAGCAGTCCATAGCCGAATCCCATGGAAGCCAGAAGTCCAGGAGTCCAACCCTCCCAGTCCGGAGAATGGATGACTGCATTGCCTTCTCCCTGGATATCCAGGCGGAACTTTTCTCCCAGTTTCATGTTCTGGATACGGTTTACGAATTCCTTCGGGTTCTTCTCATAGTTTCTGGTTGCCAACTTGGCAAAGCATACGTTGGAAGAGTGGGCGAAGGCCCCTTTGACAGTCTGCAATCCAACAGCATGGCTGTCGGATACCTTCTGTCCCATATAGGTCCAGGTCCCGCCTCCGCCATCAACCTTAGACTCCAAAGTTTCCTTTCCGTCTTCAAGCACCGCCACCAGGGTCACAAGCTTGAGCACGCTTCCCGGTTCGGTAGCCTGGCCAACGGCATAGTTGAGGGATTCGTCAAACCCTCCCTTTCCGTCGTTCTTGAGGTTGGCTATGGCGCGGATGGCTCCGGTACGCCTTTCCATAACCACGGCGGTAGCTCCCTCTACATTGTAGCCCTTGCCGAGCTGTTCCTTCAGAGCCTCCTCAACGGCCTCCTGGAGATCTATGTCCAGGGTTGTGCGTATGCTGTAGCCGTCTTCCGGGGCCACATTCTGTTCGGAGTTGATAGGAACCCACTCGCCGCCGGTCAGCCTCTGATAGGTCTGCTTTCCCGGCCTTCCCTTCAGATAATAATCCCAACTGCCCTCGATTCCGGTTCCCACTCCCAGGGAGTTGATGAAGCCGATGGTTCTGTAGGCTGTCCTGCCATAAGGGTTCTTCCTCCTGTATTCTTCCTCAACGATGATTCCTCCGTTGTTGCCTCCCTTTTCAAACAGCGGGAACTGCTTTACCATGGCCAGTTCCGAGTAGTCCAGAAGCCTGTTGTTGATCTTGAGATATCTCTTTCCCTTCTCCCTTCCATCCACTATGAGTTTCTTGTACTGGGCCGAGGTCTTGTCCTTGAAGAAATCCGCCAGTGACTTGGCAAGGCCGTCGATATACTTGTTGAAGGTATCTTTCTCGCTGACGGTGCAGTCCATATATATCTTGTAGTAAGGAATGCTGCTGGCCAGAAGCCTTCCGTCCTTTGCCAGGATGTCCCCGCGTACAGGCTCAGTCTGTTTTACCCTGTAGGCGATCTTGTCTCCGGATTTGATGTCTTTCTTGAAATACTGGACAATGATGATCCTTGCCACCACTATCAGGGCGATCAGTATAAGGATCTGATATACCCTGGAGGAGCGCTTGAAGATCAGTTTGTATTTCTCGAAAGTTTCCATACCGTCCCCCGTTTTCAGAATCCTTCTTCAGATGAATCATATTTCTTTACCCTGAAAGCCGGCTCGGTAGAGCTCTTGAGGGTGGAGCCTTGCTCCTTCAGTCTCAGCGATATCTGGCTGCGGCTGCTCTGAGCCTGGAGTTTGGCTTCCTTGCTTGTATAGTCTGCCTTGAGGTTCTTCAACTCCCTTAAATTGCGGCTGGAAGCCTTCTGGGTGTTGATTACTGCAAGGTTCAGGGTGATGTACAGGAAAATCAGGACAAAGATGTAGAGAATGAAAAACCACTGGCCGGCCAGCTGTCTGCGAGTCAGGAACTGTCCGCCCAAAAGGTCGTTTCTTATGTCGAATTTTCTCTTTGCCATCTTCTAATCTCTTTTCCTTTCTCCGATGCGAAGTTTTGCGCTCCGGCTTCTCGGGTTAGCTTCTATCTATTCCTCTGAAGGAAGGATGGGTTTGCGTGAGAGGATCTCGAAGGTTCCGTCTGCTTTCCTGTCGCGGAGGAAGTTCTTCACTATCCTGTCCTCCAGTGAGTGGTAGGTGATAACGCTCAGCCTTCCGTTCTCCCCGAGGGTGTTCAGGCAGCCTTCCAGAAGGTCTTCGAGCGCTCTCATCTCCCGGTTAACCTCGATTCTGAGTGCCTGGAACACCTTTCCCAGGAATTTTCTCTCCGATTGGGCATTGAAGAATCTGGAGAGTGCATCCCTGAGGTCTCCGGTGGTCTCAATCTTCTTGTTACCCCTTGCGGAAACGATCGCCGAGGCAACCTTTCCCGCTCCGTCCACTTCTCCGTAGTCTCTGAAAATCTTTGTCAGGGCTTCGAGGCTGTAGCTTCCAACCACCTGTGAGGCGTCAAGGTCAGCCAGGGTGTTCATCCTCATATCCAGCGGTGAATCAAACCTGTAGGAGAAGCCTCTTTCCGCAGTGTCAAACTGATGGGAAGAGACCCCAAGGTCTGCAATCACCCCGTCTACCGCCCCCACGCCAAGATATCTGATATAGTTTTCCAGAAACCGGAAGTTGCTCCGTATCTTTGTAATCCTCTTGTCTTCAGGTACATTTGCCAGCGCATCCTCATCCTGGTCAAATACTATCAGCCTTCCCTTCTGTCCAAGCCTTGCCAGGATTTCCCTGCTGTGGCCTCCTCCTCCGAAGGTGGCATCCACAAAGACACCGTCCCTTTTCCCTTCTATGCCCAAGGCATCCACACTTTCGCCCAGCAGTACGCTTTTGTGGTACATAAAATTTATCCCAGAAGTTTCTCCGTCAGTGATGTAAAGTCATCCTCGCTCATCCTGCCCTTTCCAAAGTTCTCCTTGGCCCAGATCTCAATCTTGAAATCGTTGCCAGAGAATACGATTTCCTTGTCCACGCCGATCTTTGCCAGCAGGTTCTTCGGAATTATAATCCTTCCAACCTTCTGGTCCAGAGTCACAAGGGCGCGGTCCATCATATATTCGCGATACCATGCGGCATCCTCCCTCCTGAAGAGATTCAGGCGGCTGCGCACCTGCTCACTCTCCTGGTCCCACTGCTCGTAAGTGAACATATTCAGGCAGTTGGCAAACAAATCCTTCTTGATCACGAAGGAAACCTCTCCTCCTTCGGAGTGCTTTCCGACGATATTCTTGAAGGCTGCGGGAACCACCACTCTGCCCTTCTCGTCCAGCTTTGCAACGTATTCTCCTATGAATTTTACCATTTTCACCACTTTTATGGGGCTTCTGTACCCGATGGCAAAATTAAGAATTCTTTCCCACTTTTTCCCACTCTCTTCCACTTTTCTCCCAAAAAGTTATCAACAATTTTAACCCCGCCTTTGTTCAAAAGACGGGGTTAGTGGTTAAAACGCTATTTCAGCGATGGTTTAAGTGCGCAAAAGGCGCTGCGGAATCGGCTATTCGTCCTCCCTGACGCTTAGTTTTGCCTTGCGGAGGTCGAAGTTGCTGCCCAGATATTTCTTCCTTGCGTCCGGGTTGGCTGCAAGTTCCTCCGGTGTGCCGCTGTAGAGGATCCTTCCCTCGAACAGCAGGTAGGCCCTGTCTGTGATGGCGAGGGTCTCGTGGACATTGTGGTCCGTAATTATGATTCCGATATTCTTTCTCTTGAGCTTTGCGATGATGTGCTGGATGTCTTCCACGGCAATCGGGTCTACGCCTGCAAACGGTTCGTCAAGTAGTATGAACTTAGGATTGATGGCCAGTGCCCTTGCGATCTCGCATCTTCTCCTTTCTCCTCCGGAGAGCTGGATTCCGTAGCTTTTCCTCACTTTCTGGAGGGTAAATTCCTCAATCAGCATCTCCAGGCGGTCTTTCCTCTCCGCCGCAGGTATATCGCTGAGCTCCATTACGGCGTTGATGTTGTCTTCCACGCTCAGTTTGCGGAATACGGATGCCTCCTGTGCCAGATAACCGAGGCCTTTCTGGGCTCTGCGATACATTGGCAGGTCGGTTATCTCTTCCTCATCCAGGAATATTTTTCCGCCGTTTGGCTTTACCAGTCCGGTAACCATATAGAAACTTGTGGTCTTGCCGGCTCCGTTAGGCCCCAGCAATCCTACGATTTCTCCCTGCTCCACATCATAGGAGACATTGTTTACCACGGTTCTAGGGCCGTATTTCTTTACAAGGTTTTCGCAACGTAATCTCATATCACTTGAGTTCTGCGCCCATATCTTTCTTCAACTGGGCAAATTCCGGGTTGGTTTCCGTGAGATATCTGTCCTTGTCCTGAGGCATGTACATCTTCTTTACGATGTCTTCCCTGCTCTTGATCCTGACAGAAAGTTTCACGTTCTCGTTTTCCAGTGTCTTTCTCAAAAATGCTGCCATCTGGTTTCCGGTCTGCTGTTCAATCCAGGTCTTCTGGCTGGAGTTGCTTACGCAGAAGGAGATGGTGCCGGTTTCCTGTTCAAAGGCCGGATGGGCTTCCTTGAGCATCGCGATGAAGCGGACAAGTTTAGGGTTCTTCTGCTCGTACATTGCCACCATCCTGTTCCAGGCGGCGTCTACAGCTTCCTGGGTTACAGGTTTTCCGGTTGACGGACCCATAAAGTCCAGAGGTTTCTTTTCTACAGCTTCCTCTTCCTTCTTCTCGTTCATCAGTCCGCTGATACTCAAACCAGGAGCGAATGCAGGTGCCGGAGTAGGTTCTGCCGGTTTTTCCGGTTCAGCTTCTGCCGGCTTTTCCTCGCTCATGCGCTGCTCTGCAAAACCGTCTGCCTTCTCAGGCTCTGCCGGCTTTTCAGTCTCTGCCGGTTTTTCAGGCTCTGTTTCAGGCTCTGGCTGAGGTTCAGGTTCTGCAGGTTTTTCCGGTTCTGGCTGCGGCTCTGGTTCAGGCTGCGGCTCTGGAGCTTTCTCGGGCTCTGCTGCAGGTTTCTCAGGTTCAGGTTGAGGTTCAGGTTCTGCAGGTTTTACTGGCTCTGGAACAGGTTCCGGAGCCTTTTCCGGCTGTGGTGCCGGGGCAGGTGCTGCTGCAGGTCTGGCGGCCGGTTCCAGAAGCTGGCTCATCCTTACGAGCATGAATTCCACAAGCAGACGCTGGTTGTTGCTTCGGGCATAGTCCGTCTCGCATTTTTCGGTTACCGCAAGTGACTTGAACAGGAATTTCAAAGGGCATCTCTGGCTCTGTTCCCTGTATTTGACTTCCAGCTGTGGAGATACCTCCAGAAGATTTGCGGAAGCGGTTTCCTTGCATATCAGAAGGTTGCGCAGGTGATTGCCCAGCCCTCCCACAAAGTACAAAGCGTTGAATCCCTTGGAAAGCACTTCATCAAACAGCACCAGGGAGTCGGCGAACCTTCCTTCCAGGGAATAATCTATGAGCTTGAAATAATATTCGTAGTCGAGTACGTTAAGGTTCTTAATCACGGAGGCATAATCAACCGTGTTTCCGCAGTAGGCCACTACCTGGTCGAACAGGGTAAGGGCGTCTCTCATCGCTCCGTCAGCTTTCTCGGCGATAACGTGAAGCGAGCTGTCGTCTATCTGAACCTGTTCCTTACCGGCTATCATCCTCAGGTTCTTGACGATGTCAGGAATGCTGATCCTGTTGAAGTCATATACTTGGCAACGGCTGAGGATGGTCGGGATTATCTTGTGTTTCTCCGTGGTTGCGAGTATGAATATGGCATGCTGTGGCGGTTCTTCCAGGGTTTTAAGGAAGGCGTTGAACGCGCTGGTGGAAAGCATGTGGACCTCGTCTATGATGTAGACACTGTACCTTCCTATCTGCGGTGGAATCATCACCTTCTCCGTCAGGGCGCGGATATCGTCCACTGAGTTGTTGGAGGCGGCGTCAAGCTCATGGATGCAGTAGGAGCGGCCTTCCTCAAAGGACTTGCAGCTCTCGCACTGTCCGCATGGCTCCATATCCTCGCCTGGGTTCATGCAGTTGATGATCTTGGCGAATATCCTGGCGGTGGTGGTTTTGCCCACTCCCCTAGGTCCGCAGAAAAGATATGCGTGTGCCAGCTGTCCTCTCTTGATTGAATTCTTGAGGGTTGTGGCTATGCTGTCCTGACCGATCAGAGTCCCGAATGTTGCAGGGCGGTATTTCCGTGCCGATACGATGAATTTTTCCATAGCCACAAATTTAGGAAAAAACGGAGAATAATTTCTAATTTTGCCATCCTTAAATGAAGTATCACTATTTATCCTTCAAATGAAGAAAGATTCGTTGCTGTTTGCTTTTACAAAGACAAATTCTCCAGTTGCATACTGTATACTCAGCATAGGAATGGGAACCCGTGACGAGGATCCCAAATACAACGGCCTGGCCCATCTTACGGAGCACATGCTCTTCAAGGGCACTCCCAACCGGTCTTCGGTGAACATCTCAAGCACACTTGAAAAAGTGGGCGGAGACCTGAACGCCTTTACCACCAAGGAACGCATAGTGTTGTATTCCACGACTTTGAAAGAAGATGTGAAGAAGGCTGTCGGGCTTATCTTCGAGCTTGCGTTCAAGTCTACCTTCCCTGAAGATGAACTGAAAAAGGAGAAGGAAGTGATCTACGATGAGATCATAACTTATCAGGATTCCCCGTCTGAACTGCTGTTCGATACCTTTGAGGCTGACCTTTTCGAGGGCACTCCGCTGGGTTATACGATTCTCGGTGACAAGAAAACGCTGGATCCCGTTACTCCGGCCGTGCTGGCAAAGAACCGCGACAAGTATTTCGTGCCGCGTAACATGACTTTCACCGTGGCGGGAGATTTCCGTCAGGACGAGATAGAGGCCATCGTGCAGAAGGAACTTGAGGCCTGGTGCCCCGGGGCAAAGCTCAGCCAGAATTACGGCAAGGTGCCTATGACCAGCCGTGGCTTTGCCGGAAAACTTCTGGACGGGGAAGGGGAAAGCAAACTGGAATTCCTGGAAGGCAAGAAGTTTGACCGTTGCGAAGACAAGAAGCTCCGGCAGGCCCACTGCGTTGTGGGATGTACCGCTTACTCTTACTATGAACGCCGCAAGAGGGCCGCTCTTTCCCTGATTTCCAATATGCTTGGAGGTCCGGCGTCAAATTCCAGGCTTAGCCTTAGCCTTAGGGAAAAGCACGCATTGGTCTATCACATAGATGCAAGCTGCGTTTCATATAAAGACACGGGGCTGTTCTGCATCTACTTCGGGTGCGACAAGAAATATCTGGACAAGTGCATGAAGCTGATGTGGAAGGAGCTGGACAAGTTTGTGGCTGAGCCGCTCACGCCAAGGGTGCTTGCCGCCGCCAAGAAGCAGATGGTAGGCCAGCTGGCAATCTCTGGTGATAACGCCGAGGCCAAGAGCCTGACCGTGGGAAAGAGCCTGCTGCTTACCGGAAACATTACCTCCCTTGAGAAAATCCGCAGTGAGATAGAGGCCGTAACGGCGGAAGAAATACAGGAAGTGGCTAAGGAAATCCTCAGCCGAAGCCGAATGAGCCGACTTGTATTCTATTAGGATATGGAAAAACTGTTGTCCGCATTAAACTGGATCGAGAGGCAGACTCATACCCGCACCAATCATGCTCAGATGCTGGTGGGGAGGGAGGAAGGTCTGTTCCTCCGCGATTTCGTTTTGCAGAACAACTGCAAGCATGTGCTGGAGATAGGTACATTCACCGGTTATTCGCTAGCCTGTCTGGCGGATGGAGCAAAAAAACTTGGCTTTGTTGGAGATATAAATCATTGTAACAGTTTTCATGAACGATATATGGGATTTACGCGTGCCCTTAATAAATATGGAATTTCTTTTGAAAAAGAAATCTGTATTTTAAATGATGATTCAGAAGCTTATGGCAGTATAGACTGGTTTATTGCTCAGCTGCAGGCAATGCCGTATAGACCGGATGCGTTTATATGTGCCAATGACTTTATAGCAATTAATCTTTTGATGGCTGTAAAGAAAATGAATCTTTGTGTTCCTGATGATATCAAAATTGCAGGATTTGATGGAATCCTTCAGTCAGAAGTAGTGGAGCCTCCGCTTACGACTATAAAAATTCCGGGTAAAGAGATAGGAAGAATGGCGGCAGATATGCTGATGGAAAGAATGGCAAAACCAGAAAAGCCGTTTGTCAGGATATATGTGAATACAACTCCGATTTTCAGAAGTTCAACATAAAAGATTTTTCAAAACTCTGTTGAGCTATTGCAAAAATCAATTAATTCTGATATATTCTTTGATACGT
>CADAOA010000018.1:0-26768 GCA_902789435.1 uncultured Bacteroidia bacterium
GCCGAACAGAAAACTCCGATATTCATATAACTGCTGTTTTCCGCAAAGTTAAACAAAAAGAGACCGCCCCAACCCGGCGGTCTCTCTTTGTGTCCGAAGAAATGGATTTACTTCGGGCTATTAATAATCACAACACTGCTGTCTGGAAGATATAGCTTGGAAGAAATATAGGTTCCGTCAAACTTATGCTTCTTTGAAATGATTATCGGATGCAGGGTAAGAATGCTGTCCTTCACTTCCACAAGGGCGTTTCCGGATTCTTCTTCTTCCCCGTCTCCACCAAGAGCCTTGATGGCGGAAATCCTGCTTGCAATGATCTTGAGGTCCGCCCTTACGGTCGTATCCTTGACGATGCGGGTTCCTGAAATCGATGTGCTGTCATCCACGATAATCGAAGAAGATTTGTGTATCACGTCTATTGTTGGATAAATGGCGTAAGCCTTTGTCTTTCCCTTTGCCACATACATATACATTCCACCTCTGTAAGGATCGCCATCCGAAATCCAGCGTTCTTCCTCGTCATCGTTGAAAGGTCTTCCGTTCCAGGAAACATAGCCTCCTATGCGGCGCCTTGTGGAGCGGGCCATCCTGTCGCTCATCCTCTCCCAGGTTACGCTCTGCCCGTCTACGGTCTCAGGAAGGGCTGCGTATTCTACCTTCAGGGTATCGTAGAGCTTGTCGAAAGTCTTGGTTGCGGATGTGTCCTGAACCCGGCCCACCTTCAGAGCGTGGCTTCCCATGAACAAAATCAGACCGATAACGGAAATTATCCAGACCAGGAACAATATCCATCCAAGGCGGAATCTAGGCTTTCTGAGGTTGAACAGCCACCAGATTCCCACATAGAACATGGCTATGCAAGGAATTATGAGACTGCATATTATGAGAACCTTGTAAAGTATCCTGCCCCAAGGATTCACGTCTATAAGATTCAGCGCGTTCACCGGATTGACGCCAAACACGACATCACTGCCAAGCATTACCCCCCAGACCATAGCAAGGAACAAAACGCCAAGGGCTATGAAAAGCAGGCCGGCAAATATCTTTATCAGGCGGCCGAACCAGCTCCCCCTGAACTGCTCCGGGTTATTGACGCTTTCCTCGGCCCCCCTGATTCCGGGATCGGTTCCCATCATCTGGCATCTCTGGCTATAGGTCCGGGCAGAAGGAACAACTATCCACAGGATGATATATCCCCAAAATACAAGGTGGAACAACGGAGACATAAAACGCAGTGGTAAGAAAAAGTGCACTCCCACTATATGCAAGGCAAGGATTATCGCGAGGATTATTCTCAGTATACTTGGGTCGAATTTGAAATAATGGCCAAGTCCGCTGCAAACTCCTCCGATCATACGGTCAGATGTGTCTCTGAAAAGACGGCGATGCACAGGGGTTGGATTAGGCTGCTGGGCCTGTTGCCAGGTCTGTCTCTGGGCAGTGGCATTCCCGGAAGCGTTTTCTTCTTCCTCGTCGCCGAACTGGCTTGGATTACCCATAATGGATATCACTTCTTCAACCCTGTCTGAAGTAACGACCTCTTCCTTTTTATTCTTTTCCAGAAGGAGTTCTGCGATACGGCTTTCTATATCGCTGATGATTTCCCTTCCCTCAGGCCTCTTTTCATAATGGCGTGTTATCGAATCCAGGTAAACCTTCATTTTCTGATAAGCCACAGGACTCAGGGTGAAAGGAACACCGCCGATGCTGACTCTCATTACTTCTTCCATTATTCTTCCTCCCCGTTTAAGTCAATACCTGTCTTTATCAAATCAACCGTCTTTATAACTTCTCCCCAAGCCTCGTCCATAAGCTCAAGAGCCTTGCGGCCTTTTTCTGTCAGGGAGTAGTATTTTCTAGGCGGACCGCTCGGGCTTTCCTCCCATCTGTAAGAAAGAAGTCCTTGGTTCTTCTGGCGGGTCAGCAGCGGATAGAGGGTTCCCTCAACCACTATCATCTTTGCCGCCTTAAGCTCGGCGATAAGTGGAGAGACATAAGAATCTCCCTTTCTGAGAATGCTCAGGATGCAGTATTCCAGCACCCCTTTCCTCATCTGCGCCTTGATATTCTCGGCATTCAGATCGAGGTCATTGTTGATATTACTGTTGATTTCCATAACCATACTGCTTTCTTGTGGTGAATTTTTCAATATTCTCCGCCGTCAGCGGCCATCCCCTCATCTCGCATTTCTGGACCGGTGTCACAGCAGCCGGGGCAACTATCCACAGGATGATGTAGATAAGCAGTCCGCCGCCGCCGATAAGGAACAGTACTACGAAGATTACCTTCAGAATCGTAGGATCGAAGTTCATGTAGTAACCAAGACCGGTACAGACTCCGCCGATGCTGCGGCTGTCGATGTCCCTGTAGAACTTTCTTTGCGGAGCATCCTGATAAGGTGGATTGGCATAAGCCTGGTTGGCATAGTTCTGATTGTTCTGCTGGGTCTGGCCGCCTCTGGTGTAGGCGGTGCCGTCCGGCATTCCGAGGCGGGCGATGATCTCCTCTATCATATAAAGGTTGACCACATTCTTAACGGACGAAGTCTTGGATGAAAGAATCTCCGCGATTCTCTCTTCAATATCGCTCATAGTCTCTTCAGACTGGATGCCGGCAGAAGACCTCGTCCTGAAAGCTTCAAGGTAGTCTTTCAGAAGAGCGTAGGCGTCTGTCTCAAGGGTAAAGCTTTTGTTGCCGATGGCAACGCTGACAACTTCTTTCATAGTATTGATGATTTTAGTGTTTTAGTTTCTCAAGTATTTTGCAATGCAAATATATATGATTTTATAGGTACTTTGTATTGCATAGTAGTGGATTTTTAAGAAATCCTGATACCTTAAGCCATCTAAACTTCCTGGTATCAGGATATTACTCTTTTTGTAACAATTGTTACGTTTTTGTTACAGCTATTACTCTGCCGGTGTTTCTGGGGCCGGAGTCTCAGTTGCTGGAGCAGACTCGGTCTGTCCGCCTACCGGGAAAGCAGGAACTGCTGATGCCGGCTTCTTCTCAAGGATTTCCTTTGCGTTAACTTTCTTTGCGCTCCTTGTGGAGATAGCTGCTGTAGCTGCTATGCTGAACAATATAATAACGGCTGCGAGAATCCAAGTGGACTTCTCAAGAATGTCTGCAGCCTGTCTAACGCCGAATGTTGTGTTGCCGGCACCGAAGTTGGAAGCAAGTCCGCCACCCTTTGAATTCTGCAGCAAAACTGCGATGGTGATCAGTACGCTTGCTATCACGATTATTACTACAAAAAATCCGTACATATCAATCTGTATTTTTCTTCATTTCGTTTACAAGGGCTGCAAAGTAAGCACTTTTTTGCGGATATAGCAAAATAAGTTTGGAGAAAACTTCAATGGCCTTGTCGTAAAAACCCTGCTGGGCATAGATGTGTCCGAGGGTTTCCGTGCAGAATGCAAGGTCGTCGAAATTGACGCTTCCGTCGTCTTTGAGTAAGGATGATTTCTTCTCCTTCGGCTTTGGAGACTCCTGCTTTTCCTTTACCGCAGCTGACGGCTCCGGAGACTGACGATAGAATGGGCTGTTTTTCAGCTTAAGCTCCATATCTTCCTCCGGATCAATGGTTTTAAGGTCTTCCTTAGAGAAGAAATCCCCTCCGGCCACAATCACCCTCGGCCGATGGACAGGCTCTTCCTGAACCAGAGGCGTCTCTTTCTCCGAAACCTGATTTTCCTCGGCGATTTCTACCGGGACCGGGGAATTAATCCTGTCATAAAGCGTCTTTCTGGAAGACAGGAAAACAGCCGTCCTGGAAAGAGTCTGGGCAAAGGCTTCCTTATCCTTGCGATAGAGCTTTTCCATAAGGATTTCCCTCAGATACGAAAACCACGGACTCTCTTTAAGAGCCGCTTCCATATCCATAAGGTCCATGGAACCAACATCGGAATATGTCAATCCCTCTATCTCCATTCAGCAACGGTAGCGTTGAATATATCTTCCACCAGGGTCTCTATGATCTGCTGGCACAGGGCATCCTGCACGGAATCCAGAGAGTTGGTGGAGTCGTAATCTTGGTACGCGGCAAAGCTCCTTCCGCTAGGGAAGGCCTCGTCGGGATATTTATTGTTCTTGTAGAAAATCCTCACTGTGATGGTAAGGCGGTTCCTGGAAGCAACCTCATCCGCCGTAACGGCAGTAGGAGTAACCTCGTAGCCGGTAATATAACCCGTAACCTCCAGGTCAGGATCATCATAAACCATCTCCAGCTTCGTAAGCCGGCGGTACTTGTCCTGAAGGGCTTCCGTAAGCTGACTGGCCAGAGTAGGGTTGATTATCGCAGCCTTGTTCTCAAGGTTGGCTACCATGATAGTCTTAATATCGGGCTGCAGGCTGGTACCGGAGAACGAATAGATTCCGCATCCTCCTGCAACAAAGGCAACTGAGATTGCCATAAATATTCTCAGCAGATATTTCATTTCTTTTTCTTTTTCAGGTCAATTCCGTACTCGTTGATCTTACGGTAGAGCGTTCTTTCCGATATTCCGAGTTCCTCGGAGGCGGCTTTGCGGTTGCGCGGATATTTCTTCAGCACTTCCATTATCCGCTCCTTGTACATTGAATCTATCGAATAATCTTTTGTTTCCTCTTCCGGGGTCTGTTCCACAACAATAACCTTCGGGGTGGTGTGAGAGGATGGCTGGCCATCCGGCTCCACATGTATGTTCTGCGACGGCTGGGGAAGTCCCCCGGCGGAAATTTTCTGCTTTATCGCATCCACTTCCTGCTTGAGGGAATAAATCATCTTGTAGATCATTTCCTTGTCGTTGATGAAACCACCATCCTGACCCGGAACGCTGATTACCGGGTGAAGGTCTTCGTTCTGCTGCGGTATGTAGGATTTCAGCGTTTCGGCGTCTATCTCACGGGATGTTTCCAGAACCGTGATCTGCTCAACGATATTCTTCAGCTGGCGGATGTTGCCGGGCCATCTATAGGTCAGCAATACGGCCTGGGCATCTCTTGTCAGAGAAACCGGCGGCATATTGTAACGGTCCGCGCAATCTACCGCAAACTTCCTGAAAAGCATTAAGATATCTCCGCGCCTTTCTCTAAGCGGAGGAAGGGTTATAGGTATCTGGTTCAGTCTGTAATACAAGTCCTCCCTGAATTTCTTCTGGCGTATAGCCTCCATAAGGTCCACATTTGTAGCGGCTATTACCCTGACGTCCGTTCTTTGTACGGTGGAAGATCCCACCTTGTAGAATTCTCCGCTTTCCAGAACCCTGAGAAGCCTCTTCTGAGACTCCGCGCTAAGTTCTCCAACCTCGTCCAGGAATATCGTTCCCCCGTCGGCGACCTCAAAATATCCTTTCCTGTTCTCGTTGGCACCGGTAAAAGAGCCTTTGATATGGCCGAACAGCTCGCTCTCCATTGTTCCTTCCGGAATAGCTCCGCAGTTTACGGCTATGTATTTATGGTGTTTCCTCGGACTGCTGCTGTGGATTATCTGAGGTATGGATTCCTTTCCCACGCCGCTTTCTCCCATCACCAGCACGGACATATCCGTAGCCGCGACCTGTTCCGCCACAGCCAGGGCGCGAAGAAACTTAGGGTCGTCTCCTATAAGGTCAAAGCGGTTTTTTAAACTCTGCAACTCCATTTCCTGTATAAATTTCTTGCTCAAAAGGCAAAGTTAAGAAAATACTGACATTTTTTCAGTATTTTTGTCAGATGCTAAATACGATGGAAAAAATACTTGCTATCATTCCTTCCAGATATTCCTCCACGAGGTTCCCGGGAAAACCGTTGGCTATTGTCCACGGAGTTCCCATGGTTGTCCGAACCTTCCGTCAGGCCGCAAAGGTTTTCGGAGATGTTTGCGTAGCCACTGATGACGAGAGGATTCTGCGCACCGTCATAGAAAACGGCGGACAGGCGGTAATGACATCCTCCTCACACCGCAGTGGAACGGACAGGTGCCTTGAGGCTCTGCATGAATATATGGCCCAAAGCGGAAAATCTTTCGAAGGCGTGGTTAATGTCCAGGGAGACGAACCATTTATCTCGACCCTTCAGATGGAAACCCTTGCCGGTGCTCTTATGAGCGACGGCGTGGATATAGCCACCATTGTAAAGAGGGCCGAAAGGGTTTCTGACCTGGAAGACCCGAACCGTCCGAAGGTTGTGGTAGACAGAAACATGAATGCCCTATATTTTTCCCGCAGCCTTATTCCTTTCCACCGTGGAGAGCCGCTGACGGACCAAATGCTTGGAAGCCTTCCTTATTATTTGCACGTGGGGCTTTACGGCTACCGCTGCGCCGCCCTGGAAAAGATATGCGCAATGGAAGATAGTTTCCTGGAAAAATGCGAAAAGCTGGAACAACTCCGCTGGCTGGAAAATGGCTTGAGAATCAAGGTCGCCGAGTGTAACACCCCGTCCTTCGGGATAGACACCCCAGAAGACCTCGAAAGAATCAACAAAATGGATTTCAAAGAATTATAATAACAAACACTATATGAAGAGATTTTTCAAAACCACTCTCATCGCGGCAGTAGCCCTTATCGCGGCTTTCTGCGCTAACCCTCAGCAAATGGCAAAACTCGCCTCTATGGTCAAGACGGAATGCACACCACAGATCCTGGAGTGTGTAGCGGGACAGATCAAGGCCACATATTCAATATCGTTTCCGGCCAATTATTTCTTGCCAAACGCATATCTGAAGATTACGCCTCAGCTGGTTTATAACGGAACCACGGAAAATGGTCCGGAGTTCTGGATGCAGGGAGAAAAAATCAGGGACAATTACGCTGTTGTTCCTTACAAGAGCGCCAGCAACGTAAAGCGTGACGTGGTGTTCCAGTATAAGCCGGGAATGGAGAAGGCCGTACTTCAGCTTGCCGTAACCATCTACAACGCAAGCAAATCCAAGAGCTGGACTTACCCGCTGCCGTTCAAGATCGCGGAAGGAACCATTTGTACTTCCAATCTTGCCCAGACCAACGGAATTCCTTTCTTCGAGAAGGACAAATACCAGATGGAAACGACAGAGCAGGTGGAAACCCAGATTCTGTACGATGTAAACAAGTCCGATGTCAAGGCAGCCCGACTAAATTCCGATGAGGTCAAGGCTTTTGAAAAATTCCTCAGCGATGCCAACAGCGACTCCAGGACCACAGTAAAGAAGGGAAAGATCATAGGATATGCTTCTCCGGAAGGACCTGAAGACAAAAACAACAAACTTTCCATCGAAAGAGCCAAGAGTGCCAAGGCTGCCTATGACAAGACCATCTCCAAGAGGGCTAACGTGAATATGGACGTTACCGTGGAAGAGAGAGGAGAGGACTGGGAAGGTTTCAAGAAACTTGTGGAAGCTTCCAATATCGAGGATAAGGACCTTATCATCAGGGTTCTGTCGATGTATTCAGACCCTGTTGTAAGGGAAAGGGAGATCAGGAATATGTCTCAGGTATTCCAGACCCTCAACAACAAGGTTCTGCCACAGCTCAGGCGCAGCCGCATTGTCGCAGAGGTTGACAAGAAGAATTTCAACGACGAAGAACTCAAGCAAATGATAGAGACTTCTGACGACCGTCTGACGGAAGAGGGATTGCTCTACAGCGCAAATCTCTTTGACGATCCCGCAAAGAAGGCTTCCATCTACAACCAGGCCGTAAGGAGATTCAACAGCCAGAGGGCTATCAACAATCTCGCAGCCCTTGCCCTGCAGCAGAACAAGCCGGATGAGGCAATGAGCTGGCTCAATAAGGTAACCGACAAGACTGCTGGATATTACAATAACCTCGGTGTGGTTGAAATGCAGAAGGGGAATGCAGACAAGGCTGCAGAATATTTCTACATGGCACAGGGAGAAAACGGAGAGGTGATTGATTCCGCAAAGGAGAATCTCGGCGCCCTTCTCATCCAGGACGGAGACGTTGACGGAGCTCTGGAAATACTCAACGGAACCGATGGTTTCATCCACGGACTTGCTCTCGTCCTTAAGGGAAGAAACGACGAAGCACTCAAGCATCTCAAACAGGAATACAATCCGGATGAATCCTACCTCAGGGCGATTATCGCAGCCAGGAAGGGAGATGTGACCACTTGCGAAAATGAGCTCGTGAAGGC
Organism: uncultured Bacteroidia bacterium; assembly: GCA_902789435.1. Classification (GTDB taxonomy): domain Bacteria; phylum Bacteroidota; class Bacteroidia; order Bacteroidales; family UBA932; genus Egerieousia. The sequence goes on from CADAOA010000018.1 coordinate 8,098, forward strand.
ATTTGAAAAGAAGTGCTACGAAGAGCGCATAGACAACGACATAGAGTTCGCCGCACTGCAGTAACAACAAGGAAATGAACGATCCGCACAGGATAAAGCTCGTCCTTTTCTCCAACACCTATCCGTTTGGAGGGGGCGAGACTTTCCTTGCGGACGAAATCCCATATCTTGCGGAGCAGTTCCACAGGATAACCATATTCCCGCTCTACCGCCCGGAAGGTGAGATGAGACCACACCCGGCAAGCGTGGACATTGCCACCCCGCTTCTTCCGTTCGACCATAAAGACAGGAAGGGATTCCTGAAGAAAGGCCTGTTCAACACGGCCCCGTTCTTCTTTGCCACAAAGGAATTCTTCAGAGCCGTCTTCGGAAAGAGAAACAAGAAGGCGGGACTCGGAAGGCGTCTTCATATCTTCTTCAACTACTTCCTGATGCTCAGGACAATACTGGGAAACAAAAAACTGATGGAAGAGGTTGTCCGGGAGTGTTGCTTCGCCGATAAAATCTATTTCTACTGGGGAGACAAGAGTGCTATGCTCATCCCTTTCCTTAAGAAACTCGTGAGGCCAAATGTGGAGATCATGCCTATGTTCTGCGCAAGGTTCCACGGCTCGGACCTTTACGAGGAGGCAAAGGGCTATCTTCCCTTCCGCGATATGATAATGGAGCATACTGATTATGCCATTCCTGTATCATACAACGGAATGAACTACATCAAGGCAAACTATAATCCTTGTCCTAAGATCATCGAGGTCTGGCACCTTGGCTCCACCCATCACGACGAGAACTTCCATAATTCCATCGCCGAGGAAAGCAATGTTTTCAGAATCGTCGGCTGCGCCAACACCATCCCTCTCAAAAGAATAGATCTGGTTGTCAAAGCCATACAACTTATCAAAGAAGACATATCCGCAATGGGTAAAATCAAGGAAAGAGGCTTTGACAGAATAACCTATACTCACTTTGGTGGCGGCAATTTGCTGCAAAAACTAAGGGAAGATACAAAGGATGAAGATATAGATTTCAGAGGCTCTAGACCACACGACGAAATCCTCAAATTCTACAAGGAAGAAGGTGCAGACCTTTTTATACTTGCCAGCCGGAGCGAGGGCATTCCGGTTTCAATCATGGAAGCCATGAGCTATGGAATCCCCGTTATCGCAACAAACGTCGGAGGCGTAAGCGAACTCTTCCGCAACTGCCCGCTGGGATACATCATCGATGCCGACATCACCGCAGAAGACCTCAAGGACCAAATCGTTGAATACATTCTTCTTCCAAAGGAAATCCACAGGCAGATGAAGCAGAACTGCTACATCAACTGGAAGGAAGAATGGGATGCCCGGACCAACTACACCCGCTTTGCCGAAGAGCTCCTCGGCGTATAGCAGTTATTTTGTAACAGGACGTATCGGATATCCGCAGCAGCGGTAAGTTGTACCCAGACTAAGCCAAGTGGCAAAGTTACTCGGCTGGAAGAACACGCTGAAAGAGCAGTCGGACCACTCGTCTCCAAGAGTAGAAGACCAGTATTCGCCGATAGAGCCCGCCGATTCCAGAACAGGACCGATATGATACCCCGCCGCCGGCAGGAAAATACTGTTTCCGTTTATCTTGCTGGTAACCAGATAACCCTTTACTCCGTTGAAAGAGAGCCAGTCCCACTTGCACTTCTCCACCAGATCCTTCATCTCGTCTTTGGTTGGCATTCTCCAGTTGCCGTGAAGCTTCACGTTTGCCACGTCATCTGCAAGCTCAAGCGTGGTAAGGTTGTCTACTACGCCATAGCTTTCCTTGAATCCGTATTTTGTGATCTTGTTGTAATCTCCGTTTGCCCACTTGTAGTTCTCCCACGTATATTCCGCCTTCGTTTCCGTTTCGCCCCAGGCATAGTAGTCTCCATACCCTTCCGGAGTTGTTGCTCCAAGATTGCAATGAGCCCATTTAACCGTCAGCCCCAAATCCGCAACGTTGTCCACGGTAACCTGGCAACTAGCCGTCTTCCCTCCGCACGACACAGAAACAGAGGCTGTTCCCAGACCTACGGCCTTCACCTGTCCCGTATTGGAAACAGTTGCAACCGCCGGATTGGAAGACGTCCACGCAGCGCTTTGGTCCGTAGCGTCGGAAGGGATTACGGTTAGAGTAATCTGAGCAGTAAACCCTACTCCAAGGGCTATTTTCACAGGAGTTATGCTTATAGAAGTCACCGGCACCTTCTTATTGGGCTCAGGGGTAATGGAATTGCCACCTCCGCCGCCCTTGGAACATCCGGCAAAAGCAAAGAACATTGCCAGACAAACGAGTATTGCAGATTTTGTTTTCATACTCAAAAGTAAACATTTTCTCTTATTTTTGTCATTAAACACACGCCTTATGAAACGAATCCTTCTCTTCGCGATGGCTTTGCTGCTGGGCCTGCAGGCTTTTGCCCAAAACAAGATGTTCGACATCAAATATTACCGGCACGTGTATGTTCCGTCAAAAGTCAACGGCCAGGATGCCTTGCTGATATTCGACACCGGCGCTCCATATACCTGTCTTGACAGCATTTACCACGCTCAAAGCCCTTACAAATACAAAAATATGGGCAACGCTAAAATGGGCGGAACGGGCAACAATGAGCAGAAGGTGAAAATCATCATCCGCGAACTCACTTATACAGCCGGAGACAAGCAGTACACGAGCGAAGTTTCTCCTATCTTCCAGCTCAAGCAAATTACCGGCGATGCCGCTGACGGCCTTATGGGAATCTCCGATTTGGGCAGAGTGGTTATCGCGATAGACTACAAGAACAAAAAGATGGGGTTCTGGGACAAAGTATCAGAAGCGGACATAAAAGGCTACACCCCTATTGCAATCAGACACGCCAACAACAGGATTTACGTGCCGCTGAGCATTACCGTTGACAAAGACCGTACAATTCAGGGAGAGTTCCTGATGGATCTGGGAAGCGGCGGAACCATTTCTTTTACCAGTGCCGTAGCCGCAAAAAACAACCTTCAGAACATCAAGCCGCAATTGCCTTACAATATGGCTGTTGGCGGCATCGGAGGATCTTCTTCCGCCTGTGATTTCAGGGCGCAAAGCGCTTCCGTCGGGGGCTTCAAGCTGGAAAACATAACCGTAGAGTTCAGCCAGAACACCGGCGGAGCTCTCTCGGACAGAGAGTATCTCGGGATTGTAGGCAATGAATTCTGGGAAAGGTTTGACCTTATAATAGACCTCCCTAACAAAAAGCTGTACCTAAGGCCTAACGCAGATTTCAACAAGCCGTTTGACGCCCCGACAAGAGGCTTCGCCTATACGGACAGGAGCAAGACTCTCGGCTACTGGGTTGTCAATTGTCTTTATCGCGATTCAAATGCTGAAAAAGCCGGCCTGAAAAACGGAGACCACATCCTCTCAGTCAATGGCAAAGACGTGAAAACCATCTCAATGGACGAGCAGCAGACTTTCTTCAAGAACCTGAAATCCCTTACTCTGGAAATAGAAAGAGACGGAGCTAAAAGCACCGTCTCCTTCAGCTTCGATGATCCTAAAATCTGATCAAAAATATGTTTGAACCGCAAAGGCGAATTGGTCTATAAATATCTTCTTAAAAGCCGATATGTTATTCTGTTCGTAGAAAATAAGCATCGCCTTCTTATAGTCCACAGAATCTACTGTCCTGAAAGATATGGGGCAACAATTGTTTGCAATGAGAATGGCGTTGCTGGTGATTCTGGCTGTTCGCTTGTTTCCGTCGGCAAAGGCCTGAATATAAGATATCAGCACCAGGGATAACAATGCTTTCTCAAAGACGTTCTCTTTGCTGTTGATGAGACGGCAAGTATCCTCCAAGGCCTCGCGAATCTGGTGTTCGTTGTCCAGGGGGCGGTAGTTTGTACCAGTTACACCCACACGGCGCTTTCGAATGCCTTTATCCACATCCAGTTCTTTAACCAGCAACGTGTGCAATTCTTCTATGCGGCGGACAGAAAGAGCTTGGAAGTATTCGGGTTCAGCCAGAACAAAGTCCAGTGCGTCCTTGTGGTTGAGCAGCATTACAGCTTCTTCTTTTGTTTTTCCGGATGCAGTCTGCTTTTCCCTCAGGAGTTTTTCGGTTTCCAATAGAGAATATGTATTGCCTTCTATTTGAGACGACTTCCAGCTTAAGTCTATACCAAGGCGCTCCATTTCCTTGCGATACTCGGTAGGCGTTATTCCCTCCAGATTCTTGGTGAATTGAGTCTGCAAGCTAGCAAGTCTTTCTTTCTCTTCGGCTGTGAATATATCCACCTGGGGGAGAATATCATTTATGAGTTCGAAATTAAAAGCAGTTTGTACTTCGCGCTCGTCTGTTTCTTTCTGGAAGTATGTGTCAATGTTCAATTCCATTGTTATATGCGCCTGCGGTGATACGCTATAGCGCGTAGCGCGTCCTTGGCCAGTCACAATGGCAGATTTGCTTTGAACCAGAGAAGCGAGAAGACGCTTTACAGTGGCGGGGCTTTCTTTCATGTGCATTCCGGCTTCAATCTCGCTCCTGGAAGAGCTTGGATGATAGTGGAGGTACTGTAGTATTTCGCTTTCTTTGGTCATATCTTTTGAAGTTTACGGCTCAAATATAACAAAAATACGGCTCATTCTCGAGGTTTTTGAGCCGTAAAGTGGGTTATTTTGGCTTTTTTTGAGCCGTATTTTCGTTTTTGGGTGAGTTTTTGAGTTAGTTGTCGTTAAAGTTTAAGGACGGCCATAAAGGCGCTCTGAGGCACTTGAACCTGGCCGACCTGGCGCATGCGCTTCTTTCCTTTCTTCTGTTTTTCAAGGAGTTTGCGCTTACGTGAAATATCTCCGCCATAGCACTTTGCGGTAACGTCTTTCCTTACCTGGCGTACGGTTTCACGGGCTATGATCTTGGCGCCGATAGCGGCCTGGATGGCAATGTCAAACTGCTGTCTCGGAATGAGGTCCTTGAGCTTTTCGCACATCCTTCTGCCGAAGTCATAGGCGTGGTCTCTGTGGATCAGCGATGAAAGCGCGTCCACCTGTTCTCCGTTGAGCAGGATATCAAGCTTTACAAGCTGTGCCGGACGATAGTCGGTGATATGATAGTCGAATGAAGCATAACCCTTGGATATGCTCTTGAGCTTGTCGTAGAAGTCAAAGACTATCTCGCTGAGCGGAAGGTCGAAGTTGAGCTCAACCCTGTCCGTGGTTATATAGTGCTGGCTTACAAGGGTTCCCCTCTTGTCCAGGCAAAGTTTCATGATAGGGCCGAAGAAGTCCGCCTTGCTGATGACCTGGGCGCGGATGTAAGGTTCCTCGATGTGGTCTATCATCGTGACCTCCGGAAGGCCGGAAGGGTTGTGGACATCCAGGCACTGGCCGTCTGTAGTATAGACTTTGAAAGAGACGTTCGGAACCGTGGTGATGCAGTCCATGTCGAACTCCCTGTAGAGCCTTTCCTGAACTATTTCCAGGTGCAGAAGGCCCAGGAATCCGCAGCGGAAACCGAAGCCCAGGGCCATCGAGCTCTCGGGCTCGAAAACCAGTGAGGCATCGTTGAGCTGGAGTTTCTCAAGGGAAACCTTGAGCTGGTCGTATTCGTCTGTCTCTACGGGATATACGCCGGCAAAGACCATAGGCTTAACTTCCTCGAATCCGGCGATTGCCTCTTTGCAAGGATTCTGGACTGATGTGATTGTATCGCCAACCTTTACCTCAACGGCGCTCTTGATTCCGCTTATGATGTAGCCTACGTTTCCGCAGGTGATTTCCGGCTTCGGATTCAGTTTGAGTCCCATTGTCCCGACTTCGTCAGCCACATATTCCATCCCTGTGTTGAAGAATTTCACCTTTTCTCCCTTACGGATGCTTCCCGCCTCTACCTTGAAGTATGCGATGATACCGCGGAACGGGTTGAAAACGGAATCGAATATCAGGGCCTGGAGTGGAGCGTCAGGATCGCCTACCGGTGCGGGTATCCTGTCAACTATGGCATCTAGGATTTCAGGAACTCCCTGCCCTGTCTTGGCGGAACACATGAGAACCTCGTTCTGGTCACAGCCCAGAAGGTCGCACACCTGGTCCCTTACAAGTTCCGGCTCGGCCGCCTCCATATCTATCTTGTTCAGAACCGGTATGATGGTAAGGTCGTGGTCAAGGGCAAGGTACAGGTTGGAAATGGTCTGGGCCTGAATGCCCTGGGTTGCATCCACAACCAGAAGGGCTCCCTCGGAAGAAGCTATGGAACGTGAAACCTCGTAGGAAAAATCCACGTGTCCGGGAGTGTCCAGGAGGTTGAGGGTATATTCCTGGCCGTCCTTAGTATATTTCATCTGCACGGCGTGGCTCTTGATGGTGATGCCCTTCTCCTTCTCCAGATCCATCGAATCCAGCACCTGAGCCTCCATCTCACGGCTGGTTACCGTATTCGTTGCCTCCAGCATCCTGTCCGCAAGCGTGGATTTGCCGTGATCTATATGTGCAATTATGCAAAAGTTCCTGATATTTTTCATCGCGATGCAAAAATAACTAAATTTGAAATCAGTATAAAACCGATTAACTCTCTATTATGTCAGATATCCAAAGACTGAAAGATATTGCCTGTCAGATTCGCAGAGACATTCTCCGGATGGTGACAATGGCAAAGAGCGGGCATCCGGGAGGAAGCCTCAGCTCCACAGATGTTGTGACTGTGCTGTATTTCAACAAGATGCAGCATAATCCCAAGAACTGGAACCGTAGCGGAAAAGACGCCGACATGTTCTTCCTCAGTTGCGGGCACGAGTCTCCGCTGCTTTACAGCGCGCTTGCAAGAAGCGGTTATTTTCCTGTGAGCGAACTTGCAACATTCCGCAAGATCGGCAGCCGCCTTCAGGGACACCCGGCAACAGACACTAACCTTCCCGGGGTTTTTGAAGCCAGCGGATCTCTGGGACAGGGCCTTAGCGTGGCTGTGGGAGCCGCCATTGGAAAGAAACTCAATGGAGATTCCCACAAGGTCTATTGCCTTGTAGGAGACGGAGAAAGCCAGGAAGGCCAGATATGGGAAGCGGCGCAGTTTGCATCCCATCACAAGGTTGACAACCTGATTGCCTTCACCGACTGGAATGGCCAGCAGATTGACGGAACCACTGAGGAGGTCATCGGCCCGGACCATCTGGACCAGAGGTGGAAGGCCTTCGGATGGAACGTGGTAATCGCAGAAGACGGCAACAATATGGAAGATATTCTCTCCGCGATCAAACTCGCTGAAGAGCTCCAGACCATTGAGCCGAAACCTGTTATGGTTATGCTCAAGACCGTTATGGGAAAAGGCGTGGACTTTATGGAAGGCACCTGCAAATGGCACGGCAAGGCCCCTAAACCGGAAGAATGCGAGGCCGCTCTCAAGCAGATTCCTGAAACCCTCGGAGATTTTTAACCTTAAAATTCCAGACAATGACTAAGTACACAAATACAGGAAACAAGGATACGCGCTCAGGATTCGGCGAGGGACTGCTTGCCATCGGGCGTGAATGCAAAGACGTGGTGGCCCTTGCCGCCGACCTCAAGGGTTCTGTCAAGATGGACGCTTTCGCCAAGGAATTTCCGGAGAGGTTTTTCCAGGCCGGAATCGCCGAGGCAAATATGATCAACGTGGCTGCAGGCCTCTCCCTTAACGGAAAGATTCCGTTTGTGGGAACATTTGCCGCATTTGCTGCGGGAAGGGTTTACGACCAGGTAAGGATGGCTGTTGCATATTCCGAGACAAATGTCAAGATAGCCGCCTCCCACGCTGGAATCACCCTGGGAGAAGACGGTGCCACACACCAGATTCTGGAAGACATCGGCCTTATGAGGATGCTTCCGGGAATGAGCGTAGTGGTTCCTTGCGACTTTAACCAGACAAAGAACGCCACCATAGCCGCCGCCAAATGGAACGGGCCGGTTTACCTGAGATTCGGAAGGCCTTCTGTCCCTAACTTCACCGGAGAAAACGAGGTCTTTGAAATAGGAAAGGCATACAAGCTCAACGACGGAAAGGATGTTACCATCCTGGCCTGCGGACATCTTGTATGGGAGGCCCTGCTGGCCGCCGAAGAGCTTGAAAAGGAGGGTGTAACCGCAGACGTGATAAATGTTGCAACCATCAAGCCTCTTGACTATGACACCATCCTGGAGTCTATAAAAAAGACAGGATGCGTGGTGACTGCGGAAGAGCATTTCATCTTTGGCGGAATGGGAGAGATGATTGCCGGGCTTCTGGCTTCCCACATGCCGGCACCGCTGGAATTCGTAGCCATCGCAGACAAGTTCGGCCAGAGCGGAACCCCTTCCGAACTGATGAAAGCATATGGACTGGATGCCGATCACATTGTAGCCGCGGCAAGAAGAGCCGTTTCAAGAAAGTAGATGACTGACAGGGAGATTCAGGAAATATACCAGGGAGAAGGCGGACGGACCCAGGCTTTTAACCTCATAGTCAGAGAGTACTCCAAAAGACTCTACTGGCATTTGAGGGAGCTTGTGTTCAACCACGAAGATGCCGACGACCTGCTTCAGAATACCTTTCTGAAGGCCTGGAAATCCCTCCCGTCTTTCCGTTGGGAAAGCGGCCTCTACACCTGGCTTTACAGGATCGCCACCAACGAGGCTTTCACCTTCCTGAAAAAGGAAAGGATGTACAACAAGTTCTCTCTCACTCCTTTTGAAACCAGGCTTGCCAACAAGATAACAGAAGACATGTCCTTCAAGGGAGATACCATCCAGTTGCTGCTCCAGTGGGAGGTCGCAAAACTTCCGGACAGGCAGAGGGCAATCTTCTCCATGAGGTATTTCCAAGATATGGAATATGCAGATATCGCCGCTATCCTGGATAGCAACCCGGATGCCGTAAAGGCCTCTTATTCTCTTGCTTACAAGAAAATAACCAAAAACATCCGGCAGGGATAAAAACCAATAATTTACTTTTTGGACTCGGCGATATCTAAATAGCAGACAGTTTAATAGAAATGGAAAACAACAGATTGGACATACTTGAAGACGAGAGAATGAAACAGATTCCTTTCTCCGCTCCCGAGAATTATTTCGAGACCCTGGAGGAAAGGATTGCCGAAAGGGTATCTCCTTCTGAAAAGAAAGGATGGCGTATTTCTCTTGCAAAGACACTTAAGCCTGCCTTGACGCTCGCGGCATCTTTCCTTATCATAGCCGGCCTGGGCTGGGGCGTCATGCGCCTGACCCATACAGCACAACGCAACCTGGCACAGCAGACCGAGAATACCGAAGAAGGCCAGATGCTGGACAGTCTGGTAAAGGATTTTGGCGCTATTGAGGTTAACCGCCTCTATGCAGATTACGAAGGCGTTGATCTGGATATTCATGACATTGATTATTCCGGTGACAATGACGCCATAGAAGAATATATTACATTGATGGCTCCGTCTTTCCCGGGACTCCTGGCGGAAGAACTATCTAAATAAAAGATAACAAGCGATGAAAAAGATTTTGTTTCTTATCCTGGCCATTTCTTTCTGCGGCATAGCTTACGCACAGAAAGAAAACGATAATAGAAAAGCAAAAATGGAAAAGGCGATGGAAGAAATCCAGAGCCGCAAGATAGCTTTCTTTACCAAAACACTTGAATTGAGCAGCGAAGAAGCAAAGGTGTTCTGGCCGGTTTATGACAAATGCCAGAAAGAGAGTTTTTCCGCACGAAGGGAAACCCGCAAAAGCTCAATGGCTCTGTACCAGGCCTGCAAAGAGGGTAAATCCGACGAGGAAATCCGTTCTCTTGCAGACACCTACTATGAGAATCTGGAGAGGGAATCTTCCCTGCAGAAACTCCACTATTACGAATACCAGAAGGTTTTGCCTATCAGCAAAGCCGCAAGGGTGAGAATGGTTGAGGAAAGATTTATGAACACCCTCATCAACGAGTGGAAGAAAAAACCTGCGCACGGTCAAGATAAGCAGGCTCGCTAAAACTTGAGGTAAAAGTCACCGGTAAGAGCCTTGTAGGCGTCGGTGAAAGCTATATTTGAATCCATTATGCAGAGGTCTTTCTCAAAGGCCTCTGCTTTTTTGTGTCCCGAAACAGAGAACTCCATCATTATCCTTTTCGGGGCCTCGTCTCCCTCTTTTGCGAACACCCTGCAGGCCCTCTGAAGGAAATAATCATTTTCCTCAGCGATTGCAAAGAAACGCTTTGATTCTTCATAAGGGAGAATAACCGATAATTTTCCACCGGGAGCCATTATCTTTTTCGACCCGGTTATGATATCCTCATAAGGAAGGTTGTCTGTGTGGCGTGCGAGTCTTCTGGAAATAGAAGGATTTTTAAGGGAATCTACAAAATATGGAGGATTGGAGACAACAAGGTCATAAACATCCATACAGCAAGGGACAAACTGCTGGAAATCTGTCAGGAAAACTTTCAGATTGCGCTTCCATGGAGAGTCGTTGAAATTCTTCGCCGCCTGTATGCAGGAGTCGCAGTCCGGCTCCACGGCACCTACTTCAAAATCAGATGAGAAGCACGACATTCTCTGGGCCGCCATCAGTGCGATGACTCCCGTTCCCGTACCTATATCCAATATCTTTCCGGTGGTTTTTTCCGGTATACGGCACCAGGCGCCCAGAAGGACGCCGTCAGTATTAACTCTCATCGACACGTTTTCCTGGAATACGGTAAACTGCTTGAACCGGAAATAAGAGTTACCCGCCATCAGATAAATATACCGTCTTTGAGTGTGAGGCAGCGGTCACATCGCTGAGCCAGAGCCTGGTCGTGAGTCACGATTACTATCGTCTGGCCATGAGAGTCTCTCATCCTGAAAAAAAGGTCGTGGAGTTCCTGCTTTGTGGCGCTGTCCAGATTTCCGCTTGGCTCGTCGGCAAAAAGGATTTTTGGAGAATTGACCATAGCCCTGGCGATGGCCACCCTCTGCTGCTCTCCACCGCTGAGTTGGGATGGACGGCTCAGCTCCTTTCCCTTAAGCCCGAGTTCGGCGAGCATTTCCTCCGCGCAGTGCCTTATCTGACTGTCCGTAAGTTTCTCAAATGAAGACCCCTCATATCTCCCGATAAGCGCTGGAAGCATCACGTTCTCCACAGCAGTAAACTCCGGAAGCAGATGATGGAACTGGAAGACGAAACCGATTTTCTGATTGCGGAATGCAGACAGGGCTTTTTGCGGGAGGCTGAAAACATCCGTGGAATCTATCAGCACGGTTCCGCTGTCGGGGACAAGGATAGTTCCAAGAATCTGAAGAAGCGTGGTCTTGCCGGCGCCGCTGGCTCCGACTATAGACAGGATCTCCCCTTCCTTGGCATTAAAACTAAGGCCTTTGAGAACCTGCTGATTCCCAAAGGCCTTGGTGATGTTCTTGCATTCGATAATCATTATTCGTCCTTTTCGCTCTCTTCGTAAGCCTTAAGCAGCTTCTCCTGAACGTCTGCAGGAACCTGCTGGTACTCTGCAAACTTCTGGGTGAAGGTAGCGCGGCCTGATGTCAGGGAGCTGAGTGTGGTTGAATATCTGTAGAGTTCTGCAAGAGGGATCCTGGCCTTGATAACCTCGAATCCATTCTCGCTCTGCATTCCCTCGATGAGGGCGCGACGGTTCTGGAGGTCGCTCATAACGTCTCCCATAGCATCTGACGGAACCATTACCTCAATGTTGTAGATAGGCTCCATGATCTTTGGACCTGCCTTCTTGAAGGCCTCCTTGAATGCGTTTCTTGCAGCAAGCTTGAAGGAAAGCTCGTTGGAATCTACCGGGTGCATCTTTCCGTCATATACATAAACGCGGATATCGCGTGCATATGATCCGGTAAGAGGACCTTCGGTCATCTTCTCCATGATACCCTTGAGGATTGCAGGCATGAAACGGGCGTCGATGGCACCACCGACAACGCAGTTGTAGTACTCGAGCTTTCCGCCCCACTCCAGAGGATATTCTTCCTTACCCTTTACATTGAGAACCATCTCCTGGTTGTCTACCTTGAACTTGTTGTTCTCAGGCTTGCCCTCGTAGTAAGGCTCGATAAGCAGGTGAACCTCACCGAACTGGCCGGCTCCACCGGACTGCTTCTTGTGACGGTAGTCTGCCCTTGCTACCTTTGTGATAGTCTCGCGATAAGGGATCTTCGGAGCCATAAGCTCAATCTCCAGCTTATCCACGTTGTTGATCTTCCACTTGAGGATGTTGATGTGGTGTTCGCCCTGTCCGGAAAGGATGGTCTGCTTGAGTTCCTTTGAGTATTCTACAACGATTGTAGGATCCTCTGCAGATGCGCGGTTAAGGATTTCTCCGAGTTTCTCCTCGTCTTTCTCCTCCTTAGCCTTGATGGCTGTACGGAACTTAGGATCAGGGAATTTTGTAGGAGCGTAAACGATTTCAGCTCCGGCGCACAGAGTCTGTCCAGCCTTGACGCTCTTCAGCTTTACGGTGCATCCGATATCACCGGCCTTCATCTCTGAAACCTTCTCTCTCTTCTTTCCTGCTGCGGCGTAGATGATGGAAACTCTTTCCTTGTCGCCAGTCTCAGGATTTACGAGGTCCATACCCTCTTTCAGGGTTCCGCTCATTACCTTGAAGTAAGCTACATCGCCAAGATGCTGCTCAAGGGCTGTCTTGTAGAAATACAGGGCGGTAGGGCCGTTTGCGTCAACCTTCATGGTTCCGCCGTCCTTCAGTTCAGCCTCGTGCTCTCCAGGGTTAGGAAGAGTGTTGATAACGAATTCCATTACCCTCTTTACTCCGATGTCCTTCTTTGCTGAAAGGCAGAATACAGGGAATATTTCGTCTGCAAGCATTCCGGCTCTCAAGCCTGAACGAACCTCGTCCTCGGTAAGGCTGCCCTTGTCGAAGAAGATCTCCATAAGCTGCTCGTCGTTCTCGGCAGCCTTTTCAATCAGCTGCTGCTGAAGCTCTTCAGCCTCTGCCTGAAGGTCTGCAGGAATATCGAGTTCCTCGCGGGTGCCGTTCTCGTCCTTGAAGCGGTACATCTTCATCTTGAGAACATCTACGAAAGCGTTGAAGTCTGCTCCAACGGATACAGGGAACTGTACCTGAATGATCTTGCCGCCGTAAACGTTCTTAAGGCTGTCGATTGCCTGATGCCAGTCTGCCTTCTCGCTGTCGAGCTGGTTAACTGCAATTACAACAGGTTTTCCGGCCTTCTGTGCCTGGCGGATGAAAAGCTCTGTTCCAACCTCCACGCCCTGAGTGGCGTTAACCAGAACGATACCGCTGTCGCAAACGGTGAATGCAGAATAAACACCGCCAACGAAGTCATCGGAACCCGGAGTGTCTATGATGTTGAACTTGGTGTCGTTGTACTCTGTGTACAAAAGAGTTGAATAAATAGATCTCTGATAGATCTGCTCTATCTCGGTGTTGTCACTCATTGTGTTTTTGGCCTCGATAGAGCCACGGCGGTCTATGACCTTGCCTTCGAACATCATGCTTTCTGCAAAGGTAGTCTTGCCTGATTTAGGGCTACCAAGCAGAACGACATTCCTCACGTTTTTGGTTTCGTATGTCTTCATTGTTATTGATTATTTGTTTCTTGTTTCAATTTCAAGACGCCAAATTTAAGAAAAAAAACGACTGCTTCCTAAAGGGTGACGCCCAATTCCCTGGCTGCATTTTCGGCCAGGCTTGCCAACAGGTTATACTCCCGCGTCATCCTTACCTTTATATCAGGCTCTATATCTGCCAGTTGGAAGACTTTAACGGCCGGCCCTCCACCTTGCGGGAACAGTTCTCCTCCATTCAACAGACTCCTTCCGCAAAACAACCAAAGCTGCTTGTTTTCAAATCCAGGACATTTGAGAAGGCGGGAGCACAAGCCTCCTACAACCTTTCCCTGGAGACTTTGCGAATCTATACTTCCCTCCCCGGTGATTATTATATCCGCCTCTGCGATTTTTGAAGAAATGTTCTGGAGGACATCTCCGAAAAACCGGAAGCCGCCGATGGATTCGGCACCCAGGAAATGCATCAGGCCAAAGCCCATACCGCCAGCCGTCCCGGCACCCGGAAACATCGATGATGCGGAAGCATCGGCTCTGGAAAAGGATGTACGGCCGCACCTCGAGAGAAACTCCCTGGCATCTTCATCCAGTCTCAAAGCCGTTTCCCGGCTCGCTCCCTTTTGCGGAGAATACATCTGCGCCGCCCCGTCGGGACCACAGAGAGGATTGTCCACGTCGTTGATTATTATAAACCTGGATGATTTGATCTTTTCGAAAATATCCTTATCCGAAGGATCCTCCACCTTCCCCGCCTGGCGGATATTTCCTCCGCAGGCGCGGACCCCTTCCGGAAGTCCGGTAGAAAACCCCAGTGCCTGAAGCATTCCAAGGCCAAGGTCGTTGGAAGATGTTCCTCCCACGCCTATATAAATTGTACGCGCTCCTTCATCCAATGCGTGACGGATCAGCTGTCCAACTCCGAAGGTTGTGGTTACTAGCGGATTCCGTTTTGGCGGAGGAACAAGCGCCAGTCCACAGGCCTTGGCACATTCAACAAAGGCCACGGGATGTTCCACTCCCTGCCGACACAACATGTAGTAAGACGGTATTTCATCTCCAAGCGGACCGAACACCCGGCAATCCACTTTTTCCGCTCCCAGGACCTTTCCGAAAAGATCGGCGCTTCCGTCCCCTCCGTCGGCCATCTCAACGGTCTCAAACGAAACAGAAGAGCCCAGCGCATTTCCAATCCCTTCCCTAATCGCGGAGGAAACTTCCAAAGAATTGAGGCCGCCCTTGAATTTGTCGGGACACAGCAGTATTCTCTTTTTGTTTTGTAGTGCCATTTTGATTACTTTTACAAGCGCAAGATATGAAATAAACACCAAATATTTTTAATATGAAAAGATTCAAACTCTTAGCCCTTGCACTGATGCTGATTCTTCCGGTTTCAGCATCTGCAGACGAAGGAATGTGGCTGCTGCCTCTTCTTGAGAAGATGAACATCAAGACCATGCAGAAGAACGGCTGCAAGCTCACAGCAAAACAGATCTACGACATCAACCACTCATCCCTGAAGGACGCCATCATGATTTTCGGCGGCGGATGTACCGCTGAGGTGGTTTCAGGCCAGGGTCTGGTTTTCACCAACCACCACTGCGGATACGGCAGCATCCAGAAGCTCTCCAGCACCGAGCACGACTATCTCAGAGACGGTTTCTGGGCAATGAGCCGCGACCAGGAACTTCCGGCACCGGGACTTTCTGTAACTTTCATTGACCGCTTCATCGACGTCACCGATGCCATGCTGGACGCCGAGAAGAAGGCTGAGGAAATGGGCGGAAGGAAAGGCGAAGGCTTTCTGAAGAATTTCCGCGATTCACTTACCAAGAGCGCTGTCGGAGATGACAAGTATCTCACCGCAAGAGTTGTTTCCTTCTATGAGGGCAACGCTTACTATATCGTGGTTTCCAAGACTTTCAAGGATATCCGCTTCGTAGGCGCACCACCTTCCTCAATCGGAAAGTTCGGTGGCGAGACCGACAACTGGGAGTGGCCAAGACATACCGGAGACTTCTCAGTATTCAGAATCTATGCAGACAAGGACAACAACCCTGCAGAATATTCAGAGGACAATGTTCCTTACACTCCTAAAAAATTCCTGAGCATTTCCCTCAAGGGCTACAAGCCTGGTGATTTCTCTATGATCATCGGCTTCCCTGGCAGCACCGACCGCTATCTTACCAGCCAGGAGGTTATCGACCGCCGCGACGCCCAGAACGAGCCAAGAATCATCGCCAGAACCGCCAAGGAGGATGTCTGGAGAGCTGCAATGAGAGCAGACCAGAAGACCAACATCCAGTATGCCAGCAAGTTTGCCTCTTCTTCCAACTACCGCAAGAACTCTATCGGAATGAACGAGACCTTTGCAAAACTCGGAACCGCAGACAGAAGGGCAGAAGAAGAGAAACTCTTCAACGAATGGGCTTCACAGACCCCTGAAAGACAGGCTGAGTATGGAAACTGCATAGAGACCATCAACAAGGCCGTTGCCCAGAGAAGCAAGCCTTACGCAGCCCTGGTTTACCTGATGGAAACCCTCAACAACGTGGAGGTTCTCCAGCCGGCATCCAGAGCCTTGAGAGTCCGCAAGCCGGAAGACATCGAGAACTTCAAGAAATCCACCGAGAATTTCTACAAGGACTATTCTCCTGAACTTGACAGAAAGACCAGCAAGGTGCTGCTGAAGACCTTCAGGGAGAATGTCACCGAGCCTTCATACATTCCTCAGTGCTACAAGACAATAGACGAGAAGTTCGGCGGGGACATCGACAAGTATGTAGACAACATTTTCGACAACACGGTATTCACCTCTCAGGAAAAGGCCATTGCATCTTTCGCCGACACTACCTATGACCTGAGAAACGATCCTGCAGTCCAGTATCTGATGGAGTTCTCCACTTCTTACCGCCCGATGATGGACGAGGTCAACAAGGATTCCGAGGCCTTTGCAAAGGCAAAGAAAACCTATATGAAAGGCCTTATGGAAATGAACGGAGACAATCCTATCTATCCTGACGCAAACTTCACTATGAGACTCACCTACGGAAAGGTTGGCGGATACACTCCAAAGGATGCCGTTACCTACAACTACTACACTACTCTCGAGGGTGTTATGCAGAAGGAGAATCCGGACGATCCTGAGTTTGTCGTTCCTGCCAAGCTGAAGGAACTCTACCTTGCAAAGGATTACGGACAGTATGCCATGCCTAACGGAGAGATGCCTTGCTGCTTCCTCACCAACAACGACATCACCGGCGGAAACTCCGGAAGTGACGTTCTCAACGCCAAGGGCGAACTGATCGGCCTTGCATTCGACGGCAACTGGGAGGCAATGAGCGGAGACATCATCTTCGAGCCGAATCTTCAGAGATGTATCAACGTTGATATCCGCTATGTGCTGTTCATCATCGACAAGTTCGGTGGTGCCGGTTACCTGCTCAACGAAATGGACATCAAGAAATAAAAACAAAAATAATGATTCAGATATCTGAGATTGAAGAGGTTCTGAACTCGGTATTCCGCCCGGAATATGAACGCAGCGTAATGGAGCTGAGTCTTGTGCAGAATCTCGAATACAAATCAGAGGGTAACGATGAAGACAATGCCGGAACCATCAAGTTCCGGCTTGTTTTCCATCGCAACGACCCTATGGCAAATTCCATAAAGGAAGCCTGCGAAAAGACTCTCAAAAGAGCTTTTCCAAACGCAAAGACAAACATTTTGGTTCTCGTGGACACCAAGAATGCCACAGGTCACAAGAAGGGAGAACTTGGTCGCGGAGACCTTGACAAGCATGAGCTTGAGAACGTGAAAAATATCATCGCGATTGCCTCCGGAAAAGGCGGTGTTGGCAAGTCTTCCGTTGCCGTCAACCTTGCCATCGCGCTGAGCCAGAAAGGCTACAAGGTTGGCCTTCTGGATGCAGATGTTTACGGTCCATCAGTTCCTAAAATGACCGGAACAGAAGATGAGGTGCCTCCAATCACACAGGAAGACAGGAACGGCCAGATGAAAGACCTCATAGTTCCTATTGAGAAGTTCGGCGTAAAGTGGATGAGCATCGGCTACTTTGCCAAACCGGAACAGGCTCTGATATGGAGGGGCCCTATGGCCTGCGGCGCTCTCAAGCAACTGGCCTATGAGGTCAAGTGGGGAGAACTTGACTACCTCCTTATAGACCTTCCTCCAGGAACAGGAGACATCCATATCACTATGGTCCAGGAGATTCCGCTGACAGGAGCCATCATCGTCACAACCCCTCAGAAGATTGCCCTTGCCGATGTTGAAAAGGGCATCAACATGTTCAACAACAAAGACGTCGCCACCCCGATCCTGGGCATTGTCGAGAACATGAGCTGGTTCACTCCGGAAGAGCTTCCTGACCACAAGTACTTCATTTTCGGAAGGGACGGCGGACAGGCCATGGCAGATAAATACGGCGTTCCCCTTCTCGGGCAGATTCCTGTGGTGATGGGAATTATGGAAGGCGGAGACTTCGGCCATCCTGCCGTTCTTGAAGACGGAATCGTAAAAGACTGCTTCCACAGTCTTGCCGAAGCACTAGTCTAGAACAGTTCGGGATCCGGAAGAAGGCGGAAACTCATCCGGTGATAAGGAGTGGGGCCGTATTTGGCTATAGCATCGCGATGGTCTTTGGTTGGATAGGCCTTGTTTTTCTTCCAGTTGTATTGAGGATAAGATTCAGAGAGAGAGTCCATTATATGGTCTCTCTCTGTTTTTGCAAGTATGGATGCCGCGGCTATTGAAATGTAGGTGGCATCTCCCTTCACAATGGTCTTGTGGGGGATGGTTTTCTTCTGTATTCCGGAAGTGTAAGGATGGAACTTGTTGCC
This sequence comes from uncultured Bacteroidia bacterium, assembly GCA_902789435.1. Taxonomy (GTDB): domain Bacteria; phylum Bacteroidota; class Bacteroidia; order Bacteroidales; family UBA932; genus Egerieousia. The sequence continues at coordinate 26,466 of CADAOA010000018.1, forward strand.
GTCTGAAATGATGTGATGGAGAAGGAATTTCCTGTTCTTTTTCCTTAGCATTTTCTCCGCCTCGGCGATGGCTTTATGCATGGCCAGGATAGAAGCGTTGAGAATGTTGATTCTGTCTATCTCGTCTGCCTCAACTCTTGCTATTCCGTACGCCAGAGCGTGCTCCATAATAAGCGGACGGAGCTCCTCCCTCTGCTTTTCGGTGAGTTTCTTGGAATCCGTCAGGCGGGGATGAGTAAAAAGCGGATTGTCTTTATCGTCTAGCGGAAGTATTACGGCAGCCGCAACGACAGGTCCGGCCAA
>CADAOA010000018.1:26779-51890 GCA_902789435.1 uncultured Bacteroidia bacterium
TCCGTGCCGGCTTCAAAGACTCCTTCTTGATAGAACGGAAGAAGCATCTTAAAGGGCGGAAAGAGCTGCTTTTACGGCATCTGCAATTGCCTTGCCTTCAGCCTTTCCGGCAAGACGCTTGGAGGCGCATCCCATAACCTTGCCCATATCTTTCATGGAAGTTGCTCCAACCTCGGCGATGATGTTCTTTACCTCTGCCTGAATCTCTTCAGCGGACATCTGCTTTGGAAGAAACTCCTCCATTACTTTTGCCTCGGCAAGTTCCGCCTCGGCAAGCTCCGGACGGCCGTTCTGGTTATAGAGTTCAGCGCTTTCCTGATGCTGCTTTACAAGTTTCTGGATTGCCTTGAGTATCTGGTCATCGGAAAGGCTTCCGTCTTCCTCCAGTTTTGCCCCTTCGGCCGTCTTTGCCAGGAGTATCTGTGACTTGATGGCGCGAAGGCTTTCCAGGCGTGTCTTGTCCTTTGCAATCATCGCCTGCTTGATTCCTTCCTGAATCTGTTTTTCCAATGCCATATCGTTATGATTTACTTGGTTTCTTCTTTCTTGTAAGTGCTCTTGAGGAAGAGTTCATCCATCTGGGCATCGTCGATAACAGACGGAGCCTCAGCCATAACGTCTCTTCCCATATTGTTCTTAGGGAATGCGATGTAGTCGCGGATGGTCTCCTGGCCGCCGAACAGCGCGCAGAGCCTGTCGAATCCGAAAGCCAGTCCTCCGTGAGGCGGAGCTCCGAACTTGAAGGCGTTCATCAGGAAGCCGAAACGGTATTCTGCCTGCTCGTGAGTGAAGCCCAGGATCTCGAACATCCTCTCCTGAACCTTGCGGTCGTGGATACGGATCGAACCGCCGCCAATCTCGTTACCGTTGAGGACAATGTCGTATGCGTTTGCCTTGACATCTGCAAGAGCCTCCTTGTCGTTGGAGAAGAACTTGTCCAGGTCTTCCGGCTTTGGTGATGTGAAAGGATGGTGCATGGCGTAGAAGCGTTGGGTCTCATCATCCCATTCCAGAAGAGGGAAGTCGGTTACCCACAGAGGCTTGAACACGTCTCCCTTCCTGAGGCCCAGACGGGCGCCCATCTCCAGACGCAGGGTTCCAAGCGCAACCTGAGTCTTATGCTTAGGTCCGCAGAGTATCAGTATGAGGTCTCCCTTGTTTGCATCACACTTGTCGGCGATTTCCTGAATCTGCTCCGGGGTGTAGAACTTGTCGATTGAAGATTTGACTTCATCGCCGAGCTTGATGAACACCAGGCCTTTGGCTCCTACCTGAGGGCGCTTTACCCACTCTGTGAGTTCGTCTGTCTGCTTGCGTGAATATCCTGCACATCCGGGAACGGCGATCGCTCCCACATACTCGGCGCTGTCGAATACTGAGAATCCGTGGCCCTGGACAACGGAAGTTATCTCATGCATCTGCATCCCAAACCTAAGATCCGGTTTGTCACTTCCGAAATAATTCATCGCCTCGTCATAGGTGATTCTCTCAAACGGCTCTTTAAATTCTATTCCCTTGACATTCTTGAAAAGATGCTTTACCAGCCCTTCAAACATCTGGAGGACATCCTCCCTCTCCACAAAGCTCATCTCGCAGTCTATCTGGGTGAATTCCGGCTGGCGGTCCGCTCTCAGATCCTCGTCTCTGAAGCATCTGACTATCTGGCAGTAGCGGTCAAAACCGGCCACCATCAGAAGCTGCTTGAATGTCTGAGGACTCTGAGGAAGAGCATAGAACTCTCCCGGATTCATTCTGGATGGAACAACAAAGTCTCTTGCTCCCTCCGGAGTACTCTTGATAAGGAATGGAGTCTCGATCTCCATAAAGTTCTGGCTGTCCAGATATTTTCTTGTCTCGATGGCCATCTGGTGGCGGAGACGAAGCGCTCTCTGAAGCGGTCCCCTTCTAAGATCCAGATAACGGTATTTTGCCCTGAGGTCTTCTCCTCCGTCACTCTGCTCCTCAATTGTGAATGGAGGAGTTGCGGCAACATTCAGAATATTGATTTTCTCAACCTCTATTTCAATGTCTCCGGTAGGCATCTTAGGGTTTTTGCTCTGCCTTTCCCTGACTGTACCAACAGCCTGGATCACATATTCCCTTCCAAGTGAATTGATGACCTCAAGAACCTTAGGGTCTGCGCTGTCATCAGCCACCAGCTGTGTTATTCCGTAACGGTCTCTCAAATCCACAAAATTGAGGCTTCCCATCTTCCTTATTCTCTGAACCCATCCGGCCAGAGTTACCCTCTTTCCGGCATCGCTGAGCCTAAGCTCACCGCAAGTATTTGTCCTGTACATATCTCGTCTAAAATTTAATCTTTTGTAAAGCAGCCTCAAAGTTACTTATTTTTCTATTTTTGTAGCACGATGGGAAGGAATATGTCACATAAGAGGAAGCCTTCGGGTCCGAGATATGAGGGAGTAAGGGCAAAAAAGGCCCTGGGGCAGCATTTCCTCAGCGATGAGGATATCGCCATAGAAATCGTGGATTCCCTGCTGATTCCCGAGACCGGACTGGATGAAAGCCCTACGGTTGAAGGCGGGGTTAATGTGCTGGAAATAGGCCCCGGAACGGGAGTTCTGACCAAGTTTCTCCTGATGGACAAGAGGATTAACCTTCAGCTCTGCGAGATTGATACGGAGTCCATAGATAAACTCAGGGACAGGTTTCCGCAGTTTCTCTACACCCTTCAGCCAAGGGATTTCCTGAAGACAGAGCTGGAAGAGATATTTCCTGTTGTATCTGATATCAAGCCTGGAACAAACGGCAATGAGGTTTATGTAATAGGTAATTTCCCGTATAATATTTCTTCGCAGATTTTCTTCAAGATACTGGAAGACAAGGACCGTGTGACTCAGGTTGTGTGCATGCTCCAGAAAGAGGTTGCAGAAAGGCTGGCAAGCGGCCCGGGCGGAAGAGACTACGGCATACTTTCCGTCCTTCTCCAGACCTGGTATGATATAGAATATCTGTTTACCGTGGATGAGAACGCCTTTGTTCCGCCGCCAAAGGTAAAGAGCGGAGTTATAAGACTCTGGAGAAACACAAGGCAGACACTGGAATGTGACTGGGATATATACAAGAACATCATCAAGACCACTTTCGGAATGAGAAGGAAAACTCTCCGCAACTCTATCCGCCAGATTCTGTCTCCGGACATAATCGCACAATATGAAGAAGGCGCTCCGCTGCTGGACAAAAGGCCGGAACAGCTGGGTGTGGAGGACTTTATTAACCTGGCGCTAATCGCTGAGGAAAACAATAACAAATAGTTTCAATACATAGAGCTATGAAGGAAAAGAAGAGTCTGATAAAGAAGGGAAGGGTTGTCCTGATACAGCTCAAGGAGGGTATTACCTTTACCTGGAACGAACTCAAGAACAACAAGTTCAGAACGTTCCTGTCTTTGCTTGGAGTAAGTATAGGAATATTTACCATCGTGGCGATATTCACAGCCGTTGACGCCCTGAAGTCCAATGTCAAGAAAGGGTTCGAGTCTTTCTCCAACAATCTTGTCCAGGTTTCCAAGTGGCCGATGACTCCAGAAGATGAAGACGGCAATCCGCTTACCGACCAGGCGAGCATGAACATGGAATACCGCTGGTGGGACTATATGAAACGTCCGGACATTACATACAATCACTTCAAGTTTCTCAAGGCAAACTCAAAGCTGGCAGAAGACTTCCTTTTCGCCTATGGGGCAAGCACCCGCGTAAAATACGGAAGAAATACCTCCGGTGAGGTAAATGTGAGCTGCACCACCAGCGCCCTTGAAAAGATGCTCAAGATCAATATAGACAGGGGAAGGATGATAACAAAGGCAGAATTTGATGAAGGAAGTCTGGTTGCCATCATCGGAAACGCCGTTGCCTCTTCCCTGTTCCAGGAAGAAAATCCTATCGGAAAGATGATAAAGATAAAAGGCTATTCCGTTACTGTTGTGGGGGTTATAGAAAAACAGGGAGAGAGCATCACCAATTTCACCGATACCGACAATGCCGTCTATATTCCTTACCTTGCCGGCAAGATGGTGTTCGGTCTGAGGGAGCCGGGCGGAGAGCTTGACGCCATTCCGAAAGAAGGCGTAACCAGCCAGGAACTCTCGCAGGAACTGCGCCAGCTCATGCGGCAGGCCAGAAGGATACGTCCCGGTCAGAAAAACGATTTTTCCATCAACGAATTTGCCACCCTGACAGATATGCTGGACAAGATACTTGGCATTATAAAAACGGTGGGATGGATTATCGCGGCATTCTCGCTTCTAATCGGAGGCTTCGGCATCGCCAACATAATGTTTGTTTCCGTGAAGGAAAGAACCAAGATCATAGGCATCCAAAAGGCTCTCGGCGCAAAGCGATATTTCATTATGACTCAGTTCCTTGCTGAGGCCCTCATACTTGCCGTTGCGGGAGCCTTGGCGGGCATTCTTCTTATCGCGATAATACTCTGGATTGCTCCTATCCCTGCGGAATACGACGTGCATCTTACTTTCAGCAACATTCTCTCAGGAGTTGCCATCGCGTCTGTGATAGGTATATTAAGCGGCATCTTGCCTGCATGGAGCGCCGCCCGCCTGAATCCGGTGGACGCAATCAACTCAAAATAACAGCTTTTAGAATTACAGACCGAGTTCTGATTTCAGGCTTCTTAGAAGATCGAAGGCCTGAAGTGGTGTCATGTTGTTGAGGTCAGACTCTTCGAGTTTTGTCTTGATTGCGGAAAGGGTAGGGTCATCCAGCTGGAAGAAAGAAAGCTGCATTGTGTCCTCCTTTTTCTTCGGCGATGATTTTCCCTTTTCCTGTTTTTCAAGCTGGGAAAGTTTTGTTTCGGCTGAATCCAGAAGCTTTTCAGGCATGCCGGCAAGCCTTGCCACGTGGATACCGAAACTATGTGCAACTCCGCCTGGTTTCAGATGACGAAGGAAGATGATTTCCTTGCCGGATTCTTTGACTTCTATGTGGAAGTTCTTGACTCTTGGGTAGAGATTTTCAAGCTCGTTAAGTTCGTGATAGTGAGTAGCGAATATGGTCTTCGGATGGCCGGATTTGTTCTGGTGCAGATATTCCACTATAGCCCAGGCGATGCTCATTCCGTCGAAGGTGGAAGTGCCCCTTCCGATCTCGTCCAGAAGCACCAGGCTCCTGTCCGTTATGTTGTGGAGAATGGCGGAGGTTTCCAGCATCTCTACCATGAACGTGGATTCTCCCTGGGAGATGTTGTCCGAAGCGCCGACCCTTGTGAATATCTTGTCAACAATTCCAATATTTGCGCTCTTGGCCGGAACAAAAGATCCGCACTGGGCAAGAAGAACGATCAGAGCAGTCTGCCTCAGCAGTGCGCTCTTACCGGACATATTCGGGCCGGTAAGGATTATAATCTGCTGATTTTCATTGTCCAGGAAGAGATCGTTGGCAACATATTCCTGGCCCGGTTCCATACGGGTTTCCAGAACCGGATGACGGCCTTGCTTTATCTCGATAATGTTGGAGTTGTCAACACCCGGGCGGCAGTAATTGTTCATTTCCGCCAATTTTGCAAAACCGCACAGGCAGTCAACTTCTGAAACAAAACGGCAGCAGCCCTGAATGGTCTTTATGTTCTTCTGGATTTCGACTACCAGATTAAGGAAAATTCGCTGCTCGATGGAAATGATCTTTTCTTCGGCACCGAGGATTTTCTCTTCATATTCCTTGAGTTCCGGAGTGATGTATCTTTCCGCGTTTACAAGAGTCTGCTTGCGTATCCACTCCTGCGGAACGCTGGACTTGTAGGTGTTCCTGACTTCCAGATAATAGCCGAAAACATTGTTGTAACTGATTTTCAGAGAAGGGATTCCGGTTCTTTCGCTTTCTCTCTGCTGCATCTGGAGGAGATAGTCCTTGCTGTCCCTGGAAATCTTTCTCAGCTCGTCAAGTTCCTTGTCAACTCCGTCGGCCACAATATCGCCCTTGCCGAACATGGAAGCGGCATCTTCCTTCAGGGTTTTTGATATGAGTCTGTCCAGAGCCTCGTACTTTTCCAGATCGCGATAAAAATCCTTGGCGGAAGGAATCTTTTTCTCAATTCCCTCCCTTTCTTCTGCAGCATCAAGAGCCTCTGCGATCGGTTTCATCTGCGACAGCGAGCGGTGGAGCATGACGGTTTCTCTCGGAGAGAGTTTTCCGGCCGACGCCCTTGAGAGAATCCTCTCCATATCTCCCACGTCATCAAGGCTTTGACGGATGGAAGAAGCGGTATCGGGATGTGTCAGGAAAAACTCCACGGCATCGTATCTTCGCTCTATCTTTTCAGCATCGATGAGCGGCATCGCTATCCAGGAGCGAAGCATTCTGGCGCCCATCGGAGACACCGTCTTGTCCACAACATCTATCAAAGACACTCCGTCCTGCGAGAAGGACGAGAATATTTCCAGGTTCTTGACGGTAAACCTGTCCAGCCAGACAAATTTGCCCCGGTCTATTCGCGATATTGAATTGATGTGGAAGGTTCCGCTCTGGCCCTTGATAGTGACGGCGTCAAAGCTTGCCAAATCGGATATCCTGTTCTGTTCCAGATAGAAAAGAACTGCTCCGGCGGCGGTCTTTGCAAGATGCATCCGGTCTATGCCGAATCCCTTGAGGGCCTTGGATCCGAACTGTTTTTCAAGCTTGTCTGCACAGGCCTCCTCGACAAAAGCCCACTCGTCCATAGGGGTTATGTACCAGCCTTCGCCGAACTGCTTCCGGAATCCACCTTCATAGCCTTTTTTCAGCAGCACTTCCTTAGGGTTCATATCCGCCAGAAGGACGTCCATAAAATCCAGCTTGCCTTCAGCCACCTTGAAGTCTCCTGTGGAAACATCCAGAAAGGCGGCTCCGCAGTCTTCCCCGTCAAAGGCAAAGGCTGAAAGGTAGTTGTTGCTGCCTCTTTCAAGGATATCGTCGTTGTAGGCTACACCAGGGGTAACCAGCTCTGTAACACCGCGCTTAACCAGCGTCTTGGTCATCTTCGGGTCTTCCAGCTGGTCGCATACGGCAACCTTGTAGCCGGCCCTGACAAGTTTCGGGAGATAGTTCTGCAGGGAGTGGTGCGGGAAACCGCAAAGCTCCATGGAATTAGGCACTCCGTTGGAACGCTTGGTAAGCACGATTCCCAGCACTTTGCTAACAGTAAGGGCGTCGTCTCCGTACGCTTCATAGAAATCCCCGACCCTCATCAGCAGGACTGCCTGAGGATACTGTGCCTTGAACTGCACATATTGCTTCATCAGCGGAGTATTCAGATTCCTTTCTCCCATACTGCAAATTTAACTATCTTTGGAGATAAAATAACATTGCACAAAATGAAAAAGTCTGTATTCGATTCTATCAGAAAGGCCGCAATGGTTTTTGCAGCTTTTGCAGTATGCTCAGTTTTCAGCACTGGCGCCTATGCCCAGTTCCAGCAGGACGACTATTCCGGCGGAATAGACAAGGGCATAGAGAAAATTATGAATGACCTTGACGTGATCGGTCTGGGAGTTGCCGTGGTGGCTAACGGAAAAATCATCTACAAGAACAGCTGGGGTTACAAGAACCTTGAGACAAAGACTCCGCTGGCAGAAGACGATATTTTCAGAATCGCTTCTATCTCAAAGTCTTTCACTGCCACATCCATCATGCAGCTGGCAGAAAAGGGAATGATAGACCTGGATGCCGATATTTCAGACCTGGTGGGCTTCAAGGTAAGGAACCCTCATTTTCCTGACGTGAAGATTACTCCTTACATGCTGCTTTCACACACATCTTCCATCGGCGACATGCAGGGCTATTTCAGGATGGACGTGCTGGATCCTTCAAAGAACCCTAACTGGGAGAAATGCTACTACAAATTCCGCCCTGGAACAAAATACATCTACTGCAACCTCAACTACAACACACTCGGAACTGTACTGGAGAGAGTCAGCCATATCAGATTCGACCAGTATGTTGTGGGCAACGTGCTCAAGCCGCTCGGGCTCGGATATGCCGGCTACTGGGTGGAGAGCCTGGACCAGAGCAAGTTCGTGACTCTCTACGAGAAAGACAAGAACGGAAACTGGGAAGCCCAGCCAGAGGCATACGCTCCAAGGACAAAGGAGATTGCAAACTACCAGTTCGGATACTCCGCTCCTATATTCTCGCCGACCGGCGGAATGAAGATAAATCCTGTAGGCCTGGCAAAGGTGATGATGATGCACATGGGTCTGGGAACTTCTCCTGAGGGAGTGAAGATAATGTCTTCAGAGAGCGCCCTTCTGATGCAGAGCCGCTTCACCGAGACAGGAAGCGAAGAGGGATACAAGGGCGGAAGGCCTGTATATTACGGATTCGCCCTGTGGAACAACAAGGACCTGATCGAAGGCAAGACAATGGTCGGCCATACAGGAGGAGCATACGGAGTGCTCACTCTGATGACCTGGAACAAGGAAAGGACGTTCGGCATCGTGATAATGACAAACGGATGCTCTGAAAAGAGGGAGAACGGATTCGTGGCTATCCACAACAGGGTTGCCAACTGCCTGTACCAGAACCTGATCAAGGGCACTGACGCAGATAAATAAAAAGATTTGAAAAGGGTTCTCGTCATAACATATTACTGGCCCCCTTCCGGAGGCAGCGGTGTTCAGCGATGGCTGAAGACTTCCAAATACCTTCCGCAGTCCGGATGGGAGCCGGTGATTTACACTCCGGAAAACCCGGACGTGAATTCCGTTGACGAGTCCTTGCTGAAGGATGTTTCTGCGGATCTCAAGGTCATCAAAAGAAAGATCCGGGAGCCTTATGCGGCATATAAATTCCTGACCGGAAAAAAGAAAGGCGAGCATCTTCAGGCAAACATTGTCTCAAGCGAAAAGAAAGGTTTTGTCCAGAAGCTCTCAGCCCATATAAGAGCCAACTGGTTTATTCCGGACCCGAGGTGCTGGTGGATTGGGCCGTCTGTGAAATATCTTTCAAAACTCATCGAAGGCGGAGAGAGGTTCGATGCCGTTATCAGCACCGGGCCGCCTCATTCGATGCATCTGATTGCCAGAGAAATCCACAAAGTTTTCAACATACCGTGGATTGCTGATTTCAGAGACCCGTGGACAAGGATTTTCTACTTCAAGCATCTTGGCCTCAGCGCCAAGTCGCTGAGAAAACACAAAGAGCTGGAGCGCTCCGTAATCGCAGAGGCTGACCGTGTCACGGTCGTTTCTTCGCAGATGAAAACAGAGTTCTCGCAAGGAGAATTCGAGACATTTAAAGACAAGGTTGAAATCATTCCCAACGGATATGATCCGGAAGACTTCGATTCTGTCGAGAAAGCCCCAGACGCGGAAGGAAAATTCGTAATCGCACACACGGGCCTGATGCCCGAAAGCGCCAATCCGGACAAGCTGTGGAAAGTGCTCGGCGATATGGCAAAATCCGACAAGGATTTGAAGGAAAAACTGATGGTTGTCACGATGGGCCAGACGGATGGCAGCGTAAAAAAAGACATCGCCGAGAACGGGCTTTCGGATAATTTCAAAGACCTTGGATACGTTCCTCACGCACAGAGTGTGGCTTGGCAGAAACGGGCTGATATCCTGCTTCTTCCGCTGAGAAAGGAAGAGGAATCAAAGGCAATCCTTACAGGAAAATTCTTTGAGTATCTGGCATCCGGAAACAACATCCTGGCATTCGGTCCTACGGATGGAGACCTTGCGCGCTCCCTGAAAGAAACCGGAAGTGGAATCATCTGTGAATTTGACGATGAAAACTCCATAAAAGAAGCCTTTGTCAAACTGCAGAAACCAAACAGCCCAACACAAGAACAAATTGAAAACAGGCAGAAGTATTCGCGTAAAGCCGGAGCTGAAAGCTTTGCAAAACTTCTGGATCAGATAACGAAATAAACAGATCAAGATATGGGAAAAAAGATACTTCCATACATACTCGCCATAGTGGCGTTCATAATAGTCGGTTATGCCTATGCTCCCTACACGCTGAGCGGAAAGGTTGTCAACCAGAGCGACATTTCTTCGTGGAAGGGAATGAGCCGCGAGATTGTAGAGTGGAACGAGGCACATCCGGATGACCCTACATACTGGACAAATTCCATGTTTTCCGGAATGCCTGCAACTACAATTTCCGTCATCTATCACGGAGACATAACAAAGTATATTTATGACGCTTTGTTTGTAGGGCAGAGGCCTGCAAGTTATCTCATCATCTGCATGGTCGGAGCATTCCTTATGTTCCTTGCTTTCGGAGTCAATATCTGGCTAGCTATTCTGGGGGCTATCGGGGTAGCTTTCTGCTCGTACAATATGCAGATAATCCAGGTGGGCCATAACACCAAAATGGTGGCCATAGCATTCATGCCTTGGGTCATAGCTTCACTGGTATTTGCCTACCGGAAAAACTGGCTTTTGGGAGCCGCTCTTTTCGGTCTTGCGCTTAGCTTCCAGATCAAGGCAAATCACCCTCAGATTACATACTACCTTGCCTTGATAGTACTGGGCTTTGCTATCTGGCAATTCTGCAAGGCCATCAAGGAAAAATCCTTCGGAAAATTCCTGAAAACATCAGTTGCCGTCCTGGTTGCCGGGCTTCTGGGAATCGCAGCCAACACCAACCATCTCTGGCCTACTTATGAGTACGGCCAGCATACGATGAGAGGCGGAACGGAGCTGTCCGCGGGGGCGGACAAAGGGGCGGACAAAGGCACAAAAACCCGCTCTGGACTTGATCTGGAGTATGCTACACAGTGGTCTTACGGAATCGAGGAGACTCCAAACCTTTTCATTCCTGATTTCAACGGCGGGGCGTCCAGCGGACCGCTGAGCTCCTCCTCCCAAACCTATAAAACCCTTACCCAAAAATATAATTATCCGGCATCAGAGGCACAGAAGTTTGTCCAGAACCTTCCGCTATATTGGGGACCCCAGGCATTCACCGCCGGACCTATGTATCTGGGTGCGGTTTTCATCTTCCTTTTCGTGCTTGGATTGTTTACAGTAAAGGGAGGTCTTAAATGGTGGATCGTGGGAGTAAGCGCACTGGCCGTAATCCTGAGTTGGGGATACCATTTCATGGCACCTACAAAGCTCTTCTTTGAGTATGCTCCGATGTACAATAAATTCAGGACGGTTTCCATGATTCTGGTAATACTTCAGGTGACCGTTCCGGTACTCGGAATCCTGGCTATAGACCGCCTCATAAATATGGACAGGGAGAAGGCGAAAAAAGGTCTGTTGTGGGCAACGATCATCACTGGAGGATTCGCCGCCCTGTTTGCCTTGATTCCGTCTCTTGCGGGAAGCTTCTCCGGCCCTTATGACGGACAGCTTGGAGAGTTGGCAACATCTATCAGAGAAGACAGGATAAGCCTTCTGAGAAGCGATGCTTTCAGAAGCCTCGTGTTTGTTCTTCTTGCTGCAGGAGTCCTGCTTCTTGCCATATCACAAAAGATCAAAAAAGGATGGTTATACGCATCTTTAATCGTTCTTGCGCTGATAGACCTCTGGGCTGTTGACAAACGCTATCTTTCAGAAAAGGATTTTGTCACCGACAGAGAATTCACATCCGTTCTAAACGAAAGGTTTACAGACAAGTACATACACGAAAACGACACCGATCCGGACTTCCGCGTGCTCGATCTTTCCGTAGATCCTTTCAACAACGCTTATATCAGCTACCACCACAAAACCATCGGAGGATATTCTCCTGCAAAGATGCAGAGATATCAGGATCTGATAGACCGCTTCATCAGAAATGAAATGGGAGATGTGATAAATGATTTAAAGGGTGCAGAAACCTATGATGAGGCCTCCTCGGCAATTACATATCACCCTGTCCTCAGCATGCTCAATACCCGTTACTTCATATTCGACCAGGATATGCCGCCGCTTGTAAACCCTTATGCACAAGGCAACTGCTGGTTTGCAAGCAATATTGTGGAAGCAGAGGATGCAGATGATGAAATAGCAAAACTCAAGGACATCGATCCAAGACGGCAGGCAATTGTCAGCAAGGATTTCATTGAAAAGAATCCTGGCTTGAGAGATATTCATCGCGGAGAAATGAAAATGGATTCCACGACGGTGGCAACGGTTGCAAACGATTTTGCTTCAATCAACCTTACAAGCTACGCGCCTAACAAGCTTACCTACCATTACTCAAGCGCAACTCCACAAGCTGCCATCTTCTCAGAGGTTTATTATCCGGGCTGGAAAGCAACCCTCAACGGAAAAGAAATAGATATCTTCCGCGCCAACTGGATATTGAGGGGAGCGCTGCTTCCTGCCGGAGACGGTGACATAACATTCACCTTCAAACCGGAAAGCTTTGTCAAGGGAGAGAAATACTCATTGATTGCATCAAGCATTCTGATCCTTCTTCTCATTGCGGCTATCGTGCTATCGCTGAGAAAGAAAAAGGAGCAGGACTAGAGTCCTATCAGGGAGTTCACTATAATAATCGCGACTATTACCGGAGCGATATATCTTACAAACACCCGGAGTGTGCCAAGCAGCCACTTCGGGATTTTGTATTTGCCGCCGCTGGTGATTTCATCATAGAAATGTTCCTTCTTGATTCTCCATCCCGCAAACAGGCATACAAGCAGGGCGCAGGTTGCAAGACAGATGTTTGACGACACGTAGTCAAAGAGGTCGAAGAAGGTGAATCCCAGAATCTTGAAGCCGGACAGAACGCCGAAACTGAGCGCACAGAAAACAGCAAAGACCGTTGTAATCCACAGCATTATCAGCATTGATGTGAAGCGGCTTTTCTTGAATTCTTCCTTCAGGAAAGCCACAACGGTTTCCATCAGCGAAATGGAAGAAGAAAGCGCCGCGGCAAAAAGTATGAAATAGAAGAATATCGACAACACTTTACCGAAAGACATGTTGGCGAAAATGTAAGGAAGCGAGATGAACGCCAATCCTGCGCCCTCGCTCGGATCCATTCCGGCTGAGAATACCGCAGGAAGGATCGCCATACCGGCCAGCAGGGCGAACATAGTATCGGAGAGTGTTGTGATTGTAGTGGTTTTCAGAAGGTTATCCTTTCTGTTGGCATACGATGCATAGGTGATTATCGCGCCACATCCTATGCTCAGGCTGAGGAATCCCTGACCAAGGGCGCTGAGCACCGTCCTGAAGGTAACCTTGGAAAAGTCCGGATGGAAAAGGAAGTTCAGCCCCTGCTTTGCGCCCGGAAGTGTCATTGCGTAAATCACGATGAAAACAATCAGCGCGGCCAGGGCGCTCATCAGATATTCGTTGGTTCTCTCGATGCCGTTTTTAACTCCGGCGACTATGACTCCGGCGGTGCACACCAGAAACAGAAGCGTATAGAAAACATTCTCCGAAGTGGAGGAAACCATATTGTTGAACTCCGTGGCAAAATCCGTCTCGGGCGTGAAGACCATCCTCAAGGACTTTATGAAATAATCTATGGTCCATCCACCTACCACAACATAGAATGAAAGCAGTATGACACAGGTAATTACGGCCAGTGTTCCAGTATATTTCCAGCCGGTTCCCGGAGCAAGTTTCTTAAACGCTCCGAAGGTGTTGGCCTGGCTTCTCCTTCCGATGACAAATTCGCAGACCATTATAGGCATGCAAAGGAAAAGTATGCACAGAAGATAAATGATGATAAAAGCCGCTCCTCCGTTGGTGCCCACCAGATAAGGAAATCTCCAGAGGTTGCCCAGTCCGATGGCCGAGCCTACCAGTGCCAGTATAACACCAAGGTTGCTCTTGAAACTATCTCTTCGCTTTTCTGCCATAAACAATGAACTGAAAATCAATATTGTTTTCTTCGTCGTGAAGAACAGGTGACTCTTCCAGTGTTTCCCACAGTTTTTCGTCTATCTGCGGAAAGAAGGCATCTGCATCGTCCGCCTTGGCATAGATCTTTGTAACATACAGCCTGTGAGCGTACTGCATAGCCTTGGCATAGACGCTAGCTCCCCCTATCACAAAGTATTCTTCCTTTCTTTTTCTCCTCAGTGACTTGAGAAGTTCTTCCAGATCCTCTACTTTTTCAACTGAAGGGTTGCTGATGTTTCCGGATTTTGAAACCACAATGTTCTTCCTGCCGGGCAGCGGGCGGCCTATGCTCTCGAATGTCTTTCTTCCCATTATCACAGGATGACCCATAGTGACCTTCTTGAAATATTTCAGGTCCTCACTTATATGCCAGAGAAGATTGTTCTTTCTTCCGATGGCGTTGTCCCGGGCTATCGCTACAATAATGGAAATCATACGGCAACAGGGGCTTTAATCGCAGGGTAAGGATCATATCCCACCAGTTCAAAATCTTCGTATTTGAAAGAGAATATATCTTTCTGGTCTCCGTGGATGATCATCTTCGGAAGTGGCCTTGGAGTACGGGAAAGCTGCTCTTTAACCTGTTCGAAATGATTGAGATAGATATGGGTATCTCCGGTTGTGTGAACAAAATCCCCGAGAGAAAAACCGCACACTTTTGCAATCATCATCGTAAGCAGGGCATAGGATGCGATGTTGAACGGAACACCGAGGAAAGTGTCCGCGCTCCTCTGGTACAGCTGGCAGGAAAGCCTGTTATCCGCAACATAGAACTGGAAGAGGGAGTGGCAAGGCGGAAGTGCCATGCTGTCTATCTGCGCAACGTTCCAGGAAGATATGATGATGCGTCTTGAATCCGGATTGTTCTTGAGCATATCCATGACGTTCTGAAGCTGGTCTATCGTTGTGCCGTCTCCACAGTCCCACCTTCTCCACTGGGCTCCATAAACCGGACCAAGGTCTCCGTTCTCGTCCGCCCATTCATCCCAGATGCTTACGCCATGGTCTTTGAGATACTTGATGTTGGTATCTCCGTTGATAAACCACAAGAGCTCGTATATGATTGATTTCAAGTGTACTTTCTTTGTGGTAAGCAAAGGGAAACCATCGTTGAGGTTAAATCTCATCTGATGGCCGAAGATGCTTTTTGTCCCCACGCCGGTGCGGTCTTTCTTCACCACACCTTCATCCATAATCTTCTTGAGTAAATCCAAATATTGCTTCATAGCTACAAATTTAATTAAATATTTTCATAAGGACGGGGAGGTGGTCGCTGGCTCCGGCGTTGAAACGTGGGCCAATGAATGTGCGCCTTGTTTTTTCTCCCAGATATTTCCTGTCTGTCTGGAGAAGGTGCGGGAAGGCAAGTATCTGAACGCTTCCACGGACCGTTTCCGATGCAAGAAACTGGTCCAGCATCTCCCATCCGCCTTTGAACTTGTGGGTTCCTGAAATCGGAGACCTAGCCTTTTTAAGGGAGTCTTTCAGCTTCAGCGACAGGTTGTTGAGAGGAATTGTCTGCAGCGCTTCAGAAGAAGGGGCGTCGTTGAAATCCCCCATCGCGATTATGATCGCCTGATGGGTTGACGCCTTGATTGAATCTATCTGTTTTTTGAGAAGGAGAGCTGCCTCTTCCCTCCTTGGAGAGGATTTCTTTTCTCCTCCAAGTTTTGAAGGCCAGTGGTTGACAAAGATATGAACAGTATCCATTATGGATTGTGAATAAAGTTTTGCGTAAAGTATATCCCTTGTCCTGAAAGACATGATTCTGAGAAAGGCGGTATCCAGGATTCTGATTTCTTCTCCGCGATACAGCAGTGCCACATCTATTCCTCTGGGGTCGGGAGAATCTTTGTGCAGAATCCTGTAGCCGAGTCTGGAAAGCGGTGTGTCATAGACCAGGTTCTTGAGAGTCTTAAGGTTCTCCACCTCACAGACGCCTATCACTGAAGGATATGCTCCTTCCTTGTCTTTTATCGCGATAACTGTTTTTGAGATGAGGTCTCTTTTTGCCCTGAAACGTTTCCAAGTAACTGTTTTGGGGTTGTCTTGTATTGTTTCTCCCTTTGCCGGATAGAAGAAATTCTCCAGATTCCAGAACATAATGAGCAGTGTGGCTATTCTGACTGTTGTTTCCATGGTGATAAAAATAAGTCAGAAGCTTTTCTTTCGGAAGCCAAACCGTAAAATTGACAATGTCCGCCCCCTGCTTTTTCCTCCCTCGTCTCTTTTTGCTAAATTTGCAAGGTTTTAAAACGAGATATTTATGTCTGTCAAATGTGGAATAGTTGGTCTTCCCAATGTTGGTAAGAGTACACTTTTCAATTGCATAAGTTCCGCAAAGGCCGAAGCGGCTAATTTTCCGTTCTGCACAATCAATCCGCAGATAGGATCGACGGCCGTTCCGGACAAAAGGCTGGAAACCCTGGTGGAGATGGTTCATCCGAGGAACGTGGTGCCGGCAACGGTGGAAATCGTGGACATCGCCGGCTTGGTCAAGGGTGCCAGCCGTGGAGAGGGGCTTGGAAACCAGTTTCTTGCGAATATCAGGGAAACGGATGCCATACTTCACGTGCTGCGTTGCTTCGACGATCCGAACATAGCGCATGTGGATGGAAGCGTGAACCCTGTCAGGGATAAGGAAGTTATAGACACCGAGCTTCAGCTGAAGGATCTTGAGACAGTGGAAAACCGCCTGGCCAAGGTTGGAAAGCAGGCCAAGATGGGAGCCGACAAGGAAGCTCAGAAAATGTGCGCCGTACTGGAAAGATACAAGGAGGTACTGGAGAGAGGAGAAAACGCCCGTAGCGTGACATTCGAAAAGCCGGATGACATAAAACTGGCAAAGAGCCTGTTCCTGCTCACGGCAAAACCCGTTATGTACGTGTGCAATGTGGATGAGGCCAGCGCCGCCAAGGGAAATGCATATGTGGATGCCGTAAGAGAGGCTGTAAAGGATGAAGGGGCGGAGATTCTGGTGCTGGCGGCAAAGATAGAGTCTGACATCGCCGAGATGGAGTCCTATGAAGACAAGCAGATGTTCCTTCAGGACCTGGGGCTTCAGGAAAGCGGTATCGTGCGTCTTGTCCAGAGCGCATACCGTCTGCTCGGACTTCAGACCTACTTTACCCAGGGAGAGCCGGAAGTGCGTGCCTGGACATTCAAGAAGGGGGATAAGGCACCTCAGGCAGCCGGTGTAATCCATTCTGATTTTGAAAAAGGTTTCATCAGGGCAGAGGTTATCAAATTCGAAGATTTTGTAAAGTACGGAAGTGAGAGCGCCTGCCGAGCTGCGGGAAAATTGGCCACCGAAGGCAAGGAATATGTGGTCCAGGATGGCGATATTATGCACTTCCTATTCAATGTTTAGGAATTTTTATTACTTTTGTGGCCCTAAAATTTAAGATTATATGGCAGTTCTAGAGAAAATGCGTAAGAAGATGGGAGTTTTTATTTCCATCGTTATCGCGATTGCGTTGCTGGCATTCATTGTAAATCCGGACGATCTCCAGAGGGTGATGTCTATGTTCTCTTCCAAGTATGATGTTGGAAAGATCGCCGGAAAGAGTATAAATCAGCAGGAATTCAGCAGGAGAGTAGAATATTACAACAACATCGCAAAGCTTACCGGCTCAACAGGTAGCAGCGAGGAGGAAAGTGAAAGGGCAAATAACGAGGCCTGGAACAGTTATGTTGCAGACAATGTCCTGATTCCTGCCTGCGAGAGAGCCGGCATCAAGATTGGCGAGGCTGAAATAGAGGATATGTGCGGCGGAGTGGATATTTCTCCGGTCCTCAGAAGCGAGGCCGCTTTCCTCGACCAGAACGGACAGTTCAGCAAGGATCAGTTCCAGAACTTCATCCAGAACATTGACGAGGATGCTTCCGGACAGCTTGCCGCTTACTGGGGATATCTGGAAAACAACATGATGCAGGAGAGAATGTTTACAAAGTACGCTGCAATGATCGCCAAGGGAACCGTTGCCAACAAGCTTCAGACCCGCCGCGAAATCGCAGAGAACAACAACTCCTATGATGTTGATTTCGTGATTCTCCCGCTGTCTTATGAAAGAGACACCACAATCAAGGTTTCCAACGAGGAAATCAAGAAATATTACGAGCAGATCCGCCCGGCTCTCAAGAAATTCGAGACCAGGGACGGAGAAATCATAGTCCTGCCTATCGAGCCATCCGAGAAGGACATAAAGGCTGCCCAGGAAGAGATTGAAAAACTCTATGAGGAGTTCAAGGCCCTTCCTGACACCGATATGAAGGCTTTTATATCAAAGAATTCAGACACTCCTTTCAACGACCTGTTCTTCAAGAGCGACGAGTTGAGACAAGTTTCTTCCATCCTTGCTGATTTCGCAGCAGATAAGAAGGCTGGTGAGTTCCTTGATATCCAGCACTATGACAATCAGTTCGTATCAGCAAAGATTCTGGATGTCGCTTCCAGGCCTGATTCAGTATTCCTGAAGTACATCCCTGTCGCTGACGAGAAAATGGCTGACAGCCTTATCTCCGTACTGAAGGGAGGAGCAGATTTCACTGCCCTTGCCGCCCAGTATGTTCCGGCACAGAGAGGTGGAGAGCCTGGTACTATCGGATGGGTTACCGAGCCTATCGTTTACGCAAATCTTCCTCAGGGCTTTATGCAGTCATTCACTGCAAAGGAAGGAGACCTCTTCAAGGTTGACGCCGGCGGAGCTCCTGTAATTGCAAAGGTTGACAAGCTGACCAAGCCTGTAAGAAAGGTTAAGGTTGCCGTTCTTTCAAGGAACGCCACCCCTAGCCAGGAAACATTCTCCAACATTTACGCTGAGGCTGGAAAGGTTCTTGACGCAAGTGCAAAGAATATTGCCAAGATGGAAGATTATGCTCTTGCCAACAACCTTGACGTTGTTCCGGCAAACGGTCTGGTGGGTGGACTTAAGAATATTGGCAGCTATGACAATATGAAGGAGGTTACCCGCTGGATGTTTGATGCCAAGGAAGGAGACATTTCAGAGATCATCACCGTAAACAACAAGTATTACGTGATCGCTGCTCTGAAGAAGATCCATCCTGCAGGATATGCTTCCGTTGAGGAGATGACTCCTCAGGTTAAGGAGTACCTGACTGTAAAGAAGTCCATCGAGAAGATGGCCCAGGACTGCAAGTCAAAGGTTGGAGAAGCTGCGGATCTTGAGGCTGTAGCTGAAAAGCTCAACACCACCGTAAGCAACATCAACGATGTTACATTCTCATCCCTTAATTCCGGACAGCAGCTTGACCCTATGTTCATAGGACAGATTGCAAAGGCCGGCGCAGAGGGAAGCAAGAGTATCGTTGGTCCTGTTGTCGGATCTCTCGGAGTTTACTACTTCCAGATCAAGGACAGCAAGATCGGAGCTTTCTACACAGAAAGCGACGCACAGAACAAGTCTGACAATGCGGTTTACTCAATCATCAACGTCCTGCCACAGGTAATGTGCAATGACGCTAACGTGGTAGACCAGCGCTACAAATTCTACTAGGATTTAGTTCAGGATTTTAACGCAGACTGTTTCTATCCTCTTTTTGGAGGTCTTGAGGACGGTGAAGGAGATGTTCCCTATGCGGAATGTCTCCTTTTCTTTTGGTATGCAGCCTATGTTATAGAGTATCAGGCCAGCCAGGGTTTCATAAGCATCGTCTTCGGGAAGTGAAAGCTCGTGGCGGCGGTTGATGTCCTTTACGTCAAGGCGGGCTGAGAACACCCATTCCTTGTCCGAAATTTTCTTTTCTACAAATTCGTTGCGGTCCAGCTCGTCTTCTATCTCGCCGAAGATTTCCTCTATCAGGTCCTCGAGTGTTATGATGCCCTCTGTTCCGCCATATTCATCGTTGACCACAACAATGTTCTCCTTTCTGGAAGTCATCTTCTCCAGAAGGGTGCGGGCATCCATATCCATTGGCACGTGTGTTATCGGGCGGAGGATTTCGGAAATGGAATCCTTCTTGCCCTGAAGAAGGTCTTTGGAAAGGACGTAACCGATAATATCGTCCATTGTTTCCCGGTAGACAACTATTCTGGAATAGCCGGTATCCACGAAAAGGCTCAGAAGCTCGTCTATGCTGTCTTCTATGTCTATCGCGACTATTTCCGTCCTTGGAATCAGACATTCCTTGATTTTGGTGGAGGAGAAATCCATCGCGTTTTGGAAAATCTCTATGTCTGACGGCACGTCATCCCCTTGGGCGTCCTCAACCTCTTCGCTGAGATTGAGAAGATCCACGGTGTCGAATTTCCCATATTGCTGTCCGGAGGTCTGAAGAGCCTTGGGTTTCTTGCCTATGATGAGGCAGGAAAGACGGTTTGTCAGCCATGTCAGCGGATAGAACAACCAGTAGAAGAACAATATCACCCTGTAAAGGGAAGAGAAAACCTTGTTGGCGTTAAGAAGGCAGAGAGCTTTTGGAAGATATTCCGCCGTAACCATCACGATAATGGTGGCCACAATGGTTTCTATTATTATAATCAGCGATGTGGAATTGGTTATGTGGGCCCTCAGGAAAGGATTCAGCAAATTGGCCGCGGCAATACTGTAAATGACCACAAATATGTTGTTGCCCATCAGCAGTGAAGAGATAAGGTCGTTCTCGTTACGGATGAAACGATCCATCGCGATGGCATATTTCTTCCCTTCTTTCTTGTCCAGGGCAACTTTCAGACGGTTGCAGTGAAGGAAGGCCATCTCGTACCCGGAAAAAAGGGCACAGAAGCAAAGCGCTACTATGACAATGATTATGTTGTATATCATTATTTGCTGTCTTTACCCTTGATTTTCAGGTCAGCCCCAATCTTGGTAGGATCCAGTATCGGTCCTACGAAATTGGCGGTGTCCACATACAGGGAATCTTCCTCTATCCTGGTGAAGGAATCGAACGGACGCTTGATTTCCGCGTTGCGTGCCTGCTCATCGCTCTCCATCCCGTAACCCTGCATAAATCCCTGAGGAGAAGACATTTCCACAAAGCAATGGGTATAAATCTTGTGCTCAAAACGGTCCCAGTACAAGGTGTCCGTTTTCATCACTTCTCCATTGATGTAATTGGTTATGACCACATCGCCAAACACTTCCCATTTTTCGGACTGGTCCTTAAGCACGGAATGGCGTGCTTTCTTTGCGGTAATGCTGGTTTCCAGGTTTCCGTCATTGTAGGAGAATACATAGAAACCCTGCGGGAAAAGTTCGTATGAAAGACTGTCTGTTTCATACTTTTCCATCCTTGGAGCTTCTACCCTCAGCGTCTGTTCGCCGTTCATGCTCTGATAGGCAAGGATGCTGTCTCCCACCTGGCGCGGTGCCGTGCTGATATCTATCTGGTCTGTCACCTCCGTCTTGGTGCCGCAGCTCTGCAGAAAAGAGAAAGCAGCAGCAACCCATAGGAGTGCTGCTGCCTTTTCCGCTATATGACGGAGATTTGATGACATAAATCTTCTGACGGTTTACTTGAGTGTCCTTACGGTTGTGGAAGCGCTCATACCACCACAGGAGATTGAATATCCCTTGCCGTCTGTAAGGTCATACATGAAGGCATCCTGTGCTGTAGGGAAGTAGTTGCGATATCTTGCGATATTCCTGTCGCACTCGCTTGCCAGGGAAGGATCCTTTGCCTTTGCTCTCTGCATATAGTCTGTTGCTACCCAGAACTTTGCTCTCTTGGCAATCTCGTCTCCGGCGCATGGAGTAGCTGCCCAAATCGTTCCGATCAGCATCTCTGCCTTGCCGGCATACTTAGGATTGAGATCGGCAGCCTGGCGTGCGGTGGAAACCGCTGCGCCGTACTGATGGTTGCTGTACTGGATGGTTGCAAGCTCGTAGAGGTAAGTTCCCTTATCCACGCCTTCCGCTACGTTTGTAGCTTCTTTCAGGTAGTCAAGGGCTGTTGACTTGTCTCCCTTGGAATTGAAGAACCTGTACAGATAGTAAGCTGTTCCTGCGGAAGGTTCGAGCTTGTACATCTGGGCCACAACCTTTGAGAAGAGATCGCTCTCGGTGCACTCATTGCTGTTCAGAAGGCTGGAAATGACTTTCAGCTGTGCCATATCCTCCTGATTCTGCTCGAATCGCGGAGTAAACACTTTGATGAGGTTTTCGCAAGTTGCTACTCCAGAGTTGATGAATGCATTCTGAAGCATTGCCTCTGCTGCGTCAATCGTGGTGTCACTAGGCATTGCCGCGCGGCGAGCCTCGAAAATATCATTGTACTTTGAGTAGAGGTTCATTATGTCCTCTTCGGTTTTCTGTCCGGCAGTGAAAAGCTCGGTGGCCTTGATCATTGCGTTAACCACCAGTTCGTGGTCGGCCTCGGCACCAAACTCAGTTGCATAAGCGTCCAGATTATCGAATATCATCTTTGCCTTCTGAGGATCCTGTCCGTAGAACACCATGATGTCAGACAGTCTTCCTTCCTTGGCCTTCTTTGCGTTCTTTGCAAACAAGGAAGCTCTAGTCTCGGCCAGATTAAGGATAGAATCCATTATGCCAGCCCTAGCGGCAGCATCTGTGGTCTTGCTGAGGCGGTGGAGCAATATCTTCCTTCCGTTGATATAAAGGTTCTGGGAAACCCTAGGCGGACAGAATTTCATAGCATCTTTCCAATATGAATAAGCCTCTTCCATATTTCCCTGCCTGAGGTAATCCTGATAGAAATTAAGGTTATTCACACATTCTGCGCTATCCTTTCCGAACCTGCCCTGGGCAGAAGTCTCTCCAGGAACAAGAAACAAGGCTGCAGCCAAAAGATAAAGTGCAAATCTTAATTTTTTCATAGTAGCAAATATTTTTACAAATTTATAAATATCCTCGATTATGATTTATTGATACTTCGGTTTCACGAACCATATATCGTGCAGGCTCAGGCTGATGATGAAGTTGACGTAATTCTCCTTTACCAGGTTGCCTGTGGACGAGCCTCTCTGTCCAAAATCCACGGCTATGTTGAACGAATTGTTCATACGGTATACCGGGAGTGAAACTCCGAGAGTGAAACCTATCTGGTTTATGCTCTTGCCGTCCAATTTCACATACGTCTGATCATAATGGAAGCCGGCTCTGTATGTCATCCTTTTATAGTAGTACCTGATGTCATAACGGTTAGGTACAAATTCTATTCCAGTCCTTATAGATTGCGCTGTCTGAGCCGCGTAGCCCACACCTGCGGTATTCTTCAGCTTGGCCTTTGTCCAGTCCTGCCTTTCGTAGTCGATGCCTGCCATCCACTTGTCTCCCTTCTTCAGGGAAGCTCCTACCGATATCATGGAAGGGATGTTTATGTTGCTGGTAACTTTGTTGTAAGCTATGGTATCCCTGACCTCACTGTTGAACACATAGGAATATCTTGTGGTGGAACCGTGCAGCTTGTTCTTCATCCTGTAAACAGCGCCGATGGTCAAGGCATAGTCTTCTCCCGTTTTATATGTTCCCTGAACGGCAGCTTCCAGGGAAAGACCGTGAGGGGAGAATTTCCATCCTGTTTCCACGGTACGCATTGCACTGGAAGAGAAGTATATGTCGCTATGGTTGTTCTGGGATCCGAAATAATAGATTCCCTTCAGTCCTACCGACAGATATTTGTTGACCCTAACCGCTCCTCCTACAAAGGCCTGGTTGATGCTTCCGGTGCCGTATTTGAAATACTGGATGCTTCCATATTTGGAAATCAATGTCGGATCGGTTTCATCAGTGCGGAATTTATAACCCATATTGGAAAAAGGCATTATTCCGACTATCATCGCATGTTTGTCATAAATAGGGAAACTGAACACGAAATTGTTGATGTTTGCCGTATTGTAGGCAGATTTGGTGTTCTGGTCCTTAAGATACATGTTCTTGGAATAGCCGCCAATATCCAACATAAAACTCAGTGTATCCCTTTCTGTCAGGGAGGCTACGTTCTTGAAGTTTATGTATCCGGCATTGCGGACTCCCATACCGATTCCTCCCATTCCCCAGTTTATCGCTGAGTTTGAACCGTGAAGGTCTCCCACTCCGAAAAGGGAATATGGGGTGAAGGTTCCCAAAGCATCAATCTCCTGAGCGGAAACACTCTGGAAACTTAGCAATGCCACAATGGCAAGCAATATGGATTTTCTAGCTTTCATCCTTTTTGTTCTTGTAATAATCCGCTATGAACGCGAGTCCTTGCAGTACCATATCCTGGGTGGCAAAAACCGTGTTCTTTATCTTGTGTGCAAAATAGAAAGAGTCTCCGCCGGTAAATATAATCGTATGCTGCGGATATCTCTTTATATATCCTTCAACTTCAAATATCAGACCGAATACAACTCCCGCGCTCATCGCTCCAGTGGTTGTGACTCCGACCGGAGGGAATTCCTTGTCCGGAGTAATGAACGGAAGAAGGCCGGTAAACTCGTTCAGCGCACGGAAACGGCTTCTCATTCCCAGGGAAATGTTTCCTCCCAGATAATGTCCGTTATGGTCTATGAAATCTATGGTCATAGCTGTGCCGAAGTCGAACTTTATGCAGTCCTGTCCCTTGAACATGCAGGCTACGGCTACAGCAGCCGCTATCCTGTCCGCTCCAAGTTCCGTAGCGTCGAATCCGTAAGCCAGGTCAACCGGAAGTTCCGTCTTGTAATCCAGCATTATCAGCCTGCGGCACAAAGGTTTCAAAGCTGCCTCTACCGGTGCGTTAGCCGTGCGGACATTGCTTACAACCATTGTATCAATCTCATATTCACCGGATTCTATAACACTCTTGATAAACTTCACGGCATCCCTCTCGGAAGACCGGTGAAGACGTCCCATAGTTCCGTTATAGTAGAACACCACTTTGCAGTTGGTGTTTCCAATGTCTATCAGAAGATTTGTTTCCATAAATATACAGACGTCAAATATAGTGATAAATTAGCAATTTGTCATAAGCCTGTTTTATAGAGTTGACACCGGAAAGCTTGAGCCAATATCTGTTATGCTCCGGATTGCTGCAAAGTTTTCCCTGGTTGGATGCGGAAATCCTGTTTATAAGCCTCTGGAACCGGTCCGTCCTGTAATAGGCGGATTGCTGGTTTGATATGAAATAAAGAAGCATCACTCCTTGTTTCAGCGTAATTTTCTCGAAACCGAGATCCATTGCCAGGTTCCTCAACCTTACCACATAGGATAGTTCCTTCACCTGCTCCGGCGGAGGTCCGAACCTGTCCTGGAGAGCCGCCAGGAACATTTCTATCTGCTTGTCGTCTTTCAGGGAATCCAGTTCCCTGTAGAGTCTTATCTTTTCCGTTGTCTGGGAAATATAATCGTCCGGTATGTAAAG
>CADAOA010000019.1 GCA_902789435.1 uncultured Bacteroidia bacterium
TGATGATGCACCTTGTTATGCCAATGTTCTGAATTTTAGTTCAGAAGAGAAGTGGGTGGGGTATACTGCCCGTGCGGTGGGTATGCCAATACGTCCGGTTTCTAAATAAAGTGGAGCGGAAAACGGGATTCGAACCCGCGGCCCTCAGCTTGGGAAGCTGATGCTCTACCAACTGAGCTATTTCCGCGTTGGGGATGCAAATTTAAGAATTTTTTTCTTTTTGGATGAGACTGAGCTGGTTTATCGCGAACAGGATAGGAAGTAGAGGGGAGAAGGGGCTTTCCTCTCTTGGTAATGTCATTGCCGTCCTGTCTGTTGCGCTAAGCATAATGGTCATTATCATCGCGATATCTGTTTCCAGAGGGTTTCGTAGCCAGATGATGGAAAAGATGGCGGCATTTGCAGGAGATGTGAATGTTTCGGTTCTTTTACCGTCTGGAGGTTCTGATTATATTAATGCTGACGAGTATTCCCTGCCCCCTCTTTCTGCCCGGGAAGAAATCCTTTCAATACCCTATGTTTCCGAGGTTCTGGGGGTAAGTTACAGGCCTGGAATGATAAAGACAGAGGAGGATATCCAGGGAGTGATGCTCAAGGGAGTGGATACCCTGTTTGCTGAGGATGGATGCTATGTGTCCGGGAAATTGGGAGATCTGCTCGGATTCAATGTCGGTGACAAGGCAACATTCTATTTTGTCGGACAGAACGTTAAGGTGCGCCGGCTCAAGATTCTGGGACTGTTCTCTTCTTCCCTGGAGAATCTGGACAAGTTCTATGTGATCTGTTCCAAGAAGCTGGTAAATGGTTTGAACGGATGGGAGGAAGACCGCGCAAGCGCATATCAGATAATGTTTACAGACCATAGTGACAAGGATTATCCTAGCCGCAGGGTTCAGATAGGGGATATTGTCTACAGAAGTTTTGAGGGGGAGAATCTTCCACGTGTCTCAGGAGCCTATGATGATATGGGAAACCTGGTGGACTGGCTGAGGCTTCTGGATATGAACGTGCTGATAATACTGGTTCTGATGATCGCCGTGAGTGCATTCAACATGATAAGTTGTGTGCTGATTATCCTGTTTGAGAATATTTCTTCTATAGGGGTGCTCAAGTCTCTCGGAATGAAAAACTCCGGAATTAAGAAGGTCTTCCTGGCAAAGAGCGCGAGGATTGTGCTGACAGGACTTGCAATTGGAAATGTGTTGGCAATAGCCTTTTGTCTGTTGCAGAAGCATTTCCATTTTATCAGGCTTAATCCCGAGAACTATTTCATAAGCTATGTTCCGATAGACATCTCCTGGTGGAGTATATTGGCGGCAGATGTGATTTCCTTTATCGCGATAATGGCGATTCTGCTGATCCCTTGCCACTTCATAAGCAGGATCCAACCATCAAAGACCATCCGGGTCAGGTAGGGAGAGTCTATTTCTCTACGGTATTCTTGAAAACCTCGTACTGTCCCATAACCCTTTCCGGGTAGTTCATCGTCTGGGCACCGCCACGGAACGGGCTGACCTTGACTCCGTTCTTGTCGTAACCGTCTGCCATGAGGGGAATTACAGATTTCACATTTTCCCAAACATTAGGGTTAAGTCCCTCCGCCTTGGCCACTTTCTGGCACTGCTGGATCCTGCCTTCTCCAGCATTGTAGGAAGCCAGGGTGAAAAGCAGGGCGTTTTCCTCATCCATACCCTGGGAGAGATACTTTTTCTGTGTCTTACCCAAAATCTTGCAGCCCGCCTTGATGTTCTGTTCAGGATCGTAGATGTTCTCCACTCCCATCGAGTTGGCTACAGACTGGAGTACCTGCATGAGCCCCACTGCACCCATACTCGAAACTATGCCTGGATTGAAACCGGACTCCTTGTAGATCAGGGCACTTAGAAGCCTCCAGTCCCACCCTATGGTTTCGCTGTATTTCTTGACCAGGCCATCGAAAGGAGAGATGCCGTCCTTGGAAGGTGTGAACTTCCAGCTATCGGATTTGCCTTTGTTGCTTCTGGTGAATTTGGCGTATAGGTTCTTGTATCCCGGAGTCGGCTTTATGTGGGTGATCCAGAAATTGACATTATCTATTATGGCCCTGTCGTCATATCTCATGGCGCAGACATAGTCTTTTTCCATAGGGACGGAAGTTACCAGATAATCCTTGAAAGCATCCGGGATCGTATCTGTCGCGGAATTGAAGATAATCACGTCTGTAAGTCGGTCTGCAAGGTCTTCCCAGTTTCTCAGCGATGGCTTTTCCATACTGGTTTGCACCTTGCATCTCTGGTTGACAGAGAACTGGCGGATAAGGTCGTAGGCGAATTTGAGAGCCGGTGTCCCGGGTCCTAACTCGCTGTCTGTTATGAGTGTGCAGTAAAGCGTATCGCCCATGATGGAGGCTGTCTGGGCGTTAGGATCTACAGGTTTATGTCCCGGATGAAGTCCGGCTATCAGAAAGATATAGACAAGCAGGAGCACCATAGCAGCTATGGCGCACACCCTCATTGTCTTTGTCTTCCAGAACCTTTTCATTTACCTGATGTAGAACGGCCACCAGATACCCAGCTTAAGGGCTCTCTGAGGCCTGATGTACCTGTAAGTGGAGTAATACTCGTTGTTAGGGGTTCCCTGCAGGACGTTCTCGCACTTTACGAAAATGCAGGCCCTCTTCCACTGAAGGTTGACGAATACGTCTATGTAAGGGTTGTTTCCTATCTTGTAGCGCTCCTGGTTGTAGAACATTCCCAGCGCAGGGTCAAATGCCTGGGCGTAATACTTTGTGTTGTAAGTCATATCGGCTCCGAACTGAACGTTCAGGATGTTCTTTACCGCGTAGAACTCAAGGTAATACCTGAGGTTAACCGCAACCTTTGGAAGCGGTACGACCTCCTGCTTGGACGAAGTCTGGAAAAGGACGCGGTTATCCAGATGCAGCGGACCCACCTTGATGTTCTTGGCGATGTACGCACTGAGTATGCTCATTGCATCGTTGTTCTGTGTAGGGATGCAGAGAGTGTCAAGATAAACGTTCTTGTTCAGCAATGTGTATCCAACGGATGCTTCCAGTCCCCAGTGAGGGATCTCCAGTTTGCCTTCTATCCTGGTAGTGGTTGTCTTGTCGAAGTCAAAGTCGAACAGATGATGGTTGGAAGTGTAGTTGTTCAGGAAGTATGATGGCTTGCGTATTGAGGACGAGAACTTTGCTGTAAGGTGTATTCCGTCTTTCACGGCCCAGGATGAAAACCTCATTGCGGCATCCAGGGAGAAGTTCCCCTTGTAGTAGCCGGCAACGTCTGCCTTGGCTCTTGCGTTCCAGGCAAAGTATTTCCTGAACTTTCCTCCGGCTCCGAAGTAAGCGTAAATGTTGTTGTAGGTTTTGTTTTGGTTTCCGCTTATGAAGAACTCAGGCTTGAAGCCGTAGAAATTGAGCATCTGGTGACCGATGCCGCCGTCCAGGTTGGAAACCACGGATTCCGCGTTCCACGGCTGGATCTTCAGGAAGACGCGGTTTTCCAGATTCATCACCCTGGCCGAGTCTGCCGTTGTTGTAGGATTAAGCAGGAATATGTTCCGGTATAGGGATCTTCCTACGGAGTCAGTTATGTTGTCCGTGTAACTTCTGCTGTAAACGGAGTACTCCCCGTAATGGCCGAAATATGTGGCTGTTCCCTCTCCTGTGCTCAGGGTGTCAGCGATCTTGTTTCCGAGGGAATCCCTCTGTGCTTTCCAGCGGATAGGGACTCCGTAGCTGTGGGTGATGAAGAAGGTGTTGCGGCGGATTATGGAATTGGCATTGGAAAGATAAACCGGCACGGTGCGCACGTCGATGGTCGTGTCACTTACCATCTTCAGGTCTTCAACGCCTCCGTTTTCCTCTCTCTTCAGTCGGGAGTATAGATATCCTCCCTGGGCTATATAATTCTTACCCAGATAGTTTCCTGTAACGGAAAATGTCCTGAAATCTGTCTTCTCGTGCTGGAGAAGACCTCCGCCTCCATTTCTCTGATAGAGTATCGTAAAGTTGAAGCTAGGGGTGAAATTCTGGGTGTGCAGGAATTTTATGTTGTCCTCGCTTTTCTGGCGGTTGGCAAACAGGGTTCCGTAATATGCCAGTTCCGTGTAAGGGGTCTTGGTGTTGTAGAACGGAAGGGTCTCAGGCATATATGTGTATGTCATATATGGAGAGAAGAACGGGAAAAGTTCATTGGTCTGCCTGTTATGGTAATTGAAAGGCAGGGCGGCGCTTCCGCTTACTCCAAGATATTGGGCGTTTATGTCATCCCTGTGGAAAGGCAGGTCATGGAAATGGTAGTTGAAGGTGGTATCTATCTTCAGCACTTCCTGGTTGTTAAGATAGGTGTCGTGCTTCCAGGAGAATATCCTGGTATACTTGATGCTGTCTGCAAACAGGTAAGTATCAAGTATTCTCGGGGTATTGCGGATTATGCTGTCGGTATGCTTGCGGATGCTGTCGCGCTTCATCTTCCTGAGTTCCTTCGGGGTATAGACCTTTATCTGGGCGATGGAATCGGCCTTCCTCAGGGAGTCCAGGGAAAACAGGACGGCATCGCTGAGGCCCATTTTCTTGAGGGAATCCGGGCTGAGGTTAAGCTCGAACAGCGAGTCTATCATTTGCTGGTAAGCCGTCTTTACGATGGTGTCATTGATTCTGAGGACGAATCTTCCCTTGCCGCCGATTCCGGAAGGCCTGCTCCAGGCACCTGCCAGAAGCACCGCCCCGAGAGCCAGGCAGCAGAAGAGGATTTTCCTCAGCGATGGTTTTATCTTGTTATTGCTCATAGGATTCCTTTAGTTCGTCAATTTCCCTTATGAGGTTGTTTATCAGTTTCATCTTCAGGTCGTAGAGTTCGTCGGAGATGTCCACCTTGTAGATGTGAGGGTTGATAAGACGCCTCTCTGTTTCGTTGAAACTCTTGAGATTGTTGAGGAAATACTCCCGCTTCTTTTCAATAGGCTCGTCGGTGTAGCAGATCATTCCGTCTTTCATAGTCTGCCTCTGGAGGATACGGTATGAATAGCTTCCTTTCTTGAACTTCTTCCTCTGGGTCTCGTCAAACTCGTTCTGGATATGGAGTTCTTCTCCAGCCTCGATCTTCCTTGAGGTCTCATCTCCCCTGAGGCAGGTGACATCGGCCTTGAACATTCCGTTCTGGATTATGCGGTAAGTTACCTGGAATCCAGGGTTTATGAGTTTGATCTTGTCTTCGCTGCGCTTGAGGACAGGCTCGTCGCCGATCTGCACCAGCTTGTAAACGTTGCCGAAGCAAGGGTTGTGCTTGCTGGTGGCGATGGCGTCTCCCACTCCGTAGGAATCTATGCAAGCCCCCTGCTGTTCCAGTTCCGATATCAAGTACTCGTCCAGAGAGTTGGTTGCGAATATCTTGCAGTTCTTCAATCCGGCATTGTCCAGTATCTCCCTTGCCTTTCTGGAGAGATATGCGAGGTCTCCGCTGTCCAGACGGATACCGTATCCCTGAGGATAGGAATCATCTATTCCCAGAGCCTTGTAAGCCTTGATGGCGTTCCTGACTCCACAGTTGAGCGTGTCATAAGTGTCCACCAGCAGTATAAGCGGCTCTCCGATATGTGTCTTGATGTAATTCTCGAACGCCAGATATTCTCCCTTGATCGAGCAGCCGAAGCTGGTCACATAGCTGTGGGCCATCGTTCCGGATGCCGGAGTTCCGAATATCTCAGTGGTAAGCACATTTGAAGAATTTGCGCAACCTCCTATGTATGCGGCCTTTGCTCCGTAGGTTGCCGCCCATGGTCCATGAGCCCTGCGGCTTCCAAACTCGCTTACCGGCTTCTTGGTAGAACGGCATACTCGGCTGGCCTTTGTGGCTATTGCCATCTGGTGGTTCATTATGCATAGCAGAGGGGTTTCCAGTACCTGGGCCTCGATGACAGGGGCCTCTATCGTGATGACCGGTTCTCTCGGGAAGGCTACCTCTCCCTCCCGCATCGCGTACACGTTTCCAGTGAATTTCATCGCCGAGGCATATTCCCTAAACTCCCTGTATCCTTCTCCCGGCAGGAACTTCTCAAAGAACTCAGGAGACTTCCCGCCAAGGTTGGAAATCATCTCCATCGCTTCCCTTATTCCGCTGACTACAGCCCAGTTGTTGTTGTCCGGGGCCTTGCGGTAGAACAAGTTGAAATAGGCAATCTTGTCTTTCATTCCGCATTCCAGGAATGATTTGCCCATCGTATACTGGTATTTGTCAGAGCAATATGAAACATCGCTCATCACCTTAAGCAGGTTGTCTTCCTTTTCCATATCTTAGAGTATATAATTATCCACAATAACATATAAACATCCAAAGATACGGAAATTTAAAACATATCTCTTCTATTTACCAATAAATAGCAAGAGCATTATTTTAACTCGCATTCTTTTAAGTTATTAATACCAAATTCGTTTATTAATGAACAAAAATGATAAAAATCTAATGGTCCTATGACACTTTTAGGACGAAACCATTTTTGTTTCACACAAGTATATAACCCATCATAATCGTAATAATAGAAGACATCATTACTATCTTCATATAACTGATGCTTATCGACAATCCAGTAATATGTCGTGTCCTTTTCTTCAACATTAACTACGTTGGTTCTTTCATACTTAAGATCCTCCTTTGAAAGAGGAAACTTTGTTGAATAGCGAGCAACTATCCAATCATCGTTATAAAGAAGT
The DNA here is from genome assembly GCA_902789435.1 of uncultured Bacteroidia bacterium. Lineage (GTDB taxonomy): Bacteria > Bacteroidota > Bacteroidia > Bacteroidales > UBA932 > Egerieousia. The sequence goes on from CADAOA010000019.1 coordinate 6,710, forward strand.
CCATCTACTGGCTCTGGAATGACGATATTATATGCTTTCGGGTAATCTAGATGAAAAATATGCAACAATCGTTTATGTCGGTTTAGACCATAATTATCTCCTAATTCTTTATCAAAATTATTTCCACATCCTAATAAGAGAAAAAAATAACTGATGTACAGTACAACGCTAAAAAGTTTGTGTTGTTTGTGTACACTACTATCGTTTTTTAGACAGGTTACCATTAATTTTTAGTTAAGCGGGTATCTTCTGGCTGAAATACAGCTTTGCTGGAATCTGCCTTTCAATACCCTGATGTGTTCTGCGATAATTGTAATCTTCTATAAATCTTTTTATTCCGTTAAATAAATCAGTCCCGTTCTCTTCCGGGTTTATGTAAATATACTCGTATTTTATCGTTTTCCAAAATCTTTCAATCCAGATATTGTCCTTCGCCCTTCCTCTGCCATCCATACTAGCCTGCATTTCAGGGTACTTGGCACATTCGGCCATCCAGTCCTTGCAAGTGAACTGACCACCCTGGTCCGAATTGATAATCTTAGGAGCACCATATTTTGCTATGGCCGTCCTCAGAACTGAGATGCAGTTGGATGCGTCCAGACTGTTATGCAGTTCCCATCCGACGATGAATCTGGGAAAGACATCTATGATGGCCGTCATGCCAAGGACGCCTTTTGCCGGATACTCAAGATGGGCAGTGTCTATCTCACGCATAATTTCCACATTCTCTGCGCTTTCCCCTTTGGTGACATAATAACGGACACCTCGGCTAAAGCCCAGAATCTGACATTGCTTCGAGATGCTGATCTTGCTTGTGGGGATTGATTAATCCAACTGTAGCTCCAAATCACCGATTTTCCGGAGATACCTGTCCCGCTCATTCTCTAATGCAGAATCACTAGTCTTGGGCGTCTCGAAAGCAGCTGCGGAATTTTCCAGAAACTCTTTCTTCCAGCAGCTGATCATCACTGGTGATACACCATACTTCGCTGAGATTTCATTGAGTGTTTCTCGTTCCCTGATTGCCTCAATTGCTACCTGAGTCTTGAATTTTGAATCGAATGTGCGTCTTGTACGTTTCATAGCGCCAATGTATTAAAATTTAACTTAGGCACCTGTTCAAATTTATGGCAGTAGTATACTTGTCGTAGGTGAAGGCATAAACATTTGTAGCGGGGCTTGCCTTCACCGTCTCAAATTCTTTCTTATGACAGATTCTTTTCATCGCGATGGAAAATCAGGTGGTAATGCCTCTTATCGACTGCAAGAAGAATGGGGGAGAGTACAATCGGGCTGTTATACCTCTGGAGCTGAGAGAAGATATCATTATGTGAGAAACAACGAGATAACATAAAACCCAATACTATAGATTATTAGGATCCCAATAAGCCAATCTATTAATTTTTTATTCTTTATCTTTTCAAATATTATCCTACATGCCATGATATTTTTATTCTTAAAAGATAAATTTGTAATAATCATTATTGTTACCAATACGATTAATATAATAGTATTCGTAATCAATATGCCAAAAGCATTTAATGCAAGATTTATAATAGCTAACGTGTTTAAACCAATAATAAAACCTAGTATAGTTTTTGCCCAAAACAAACTATCACTGTCTTCTTGTTCTTTAAAGAAAGCCCAAAAAACATAAAGCCTATATAATATGTAATATAAAAAATTCATATCAGTATTTTATTTGAAAGGAAGATGATCTGGATACCAATATGTATCATTCTCAATTTCTGGCATTAATGCGTTTTCTTTCCAATAATAAAAACCATCTTTTAAACCTAAGTGCCAAACCAAAGAAAGAGGAGCCGTGTATGGAGTCATACTAGCGGCATCGATTACTATGTCCATTGTGCTTTTTGCCGCATCTTCTATGTTGTTAGAAGTCCCTAGATCTTTGATATCGAAGCCTATGCTTGTTAAATTTGCAATTAAACTTATTCGGTTTATGATTCTTCCGAAAGAAGATACTTTTTTTGTTTTAACAAATCGATTTCCCCACCACCCATTTAAATACAAATGGAAATCTATAACACCTTTACTATTTGTAAATCTTAATGTAGCCTTAGATTTATTTAATTGGAAACCAACAACTCCTGTAATTGATGAAAAAGTAGACAGCATAACATCTAGATCTATAAGATTTTCAATGTTAGACAAATCAAACTCTTTCCCTTCGTTTAAATACAGGTTGCCTTCCTTGTCTGTACTTTGTGTATAAAGAGTGCCCTTATAACCATTGATTTGTAAAAAAGAAGTGCCAATGTTATTCCAAATAATACCATTTTCATCTGTATAGTTTTTTTCTTTTGAAGCAAACCATTTATATTGAGGTATGTTCATTTCATCAATATATTCATAAAAATCACTTCCATAATAGTCTTTATAAATAATAGGATTACCAATACAATAAGAATATTCTGAAAGATATGTTTTTTCTATCATCGGATCCATCCCGTTCCACCTTGCAATCACAGGATCCAGCATTCTTGCTCCATAATCTATCAACCTCGTCTGTGCTACCATCTGTAGTTCCTTGCCATTGTACAGCATTCTGTATGGTGTCATTTCAATTGATGGAGATGAAACAGATAGATTGCTGATGCTTGTATTGCCTGAGGTAAAGGATGTAGGCATTCTAACACGATACTTGTTACCAAGCGTGGCGTAGTTTCTTCCGAGGTCCGTCCTGAGTCCGTACAGGTAGTAGTCATTTCTTTCCAAAGTATAGCCCTGGCTGTCTGTAATTGTCCTTATGCTTCCCAGATGGTCTTTCAGGAGATAGAGGGTTTCATAGGCTACGGTGTAGGTGGTGTCTGTGCCGGATGGATTCTGCGGTGTTGCGGCAAAAGCAAACCTTGCATCTGAGCCTAAGGCATCAGCGGATTCCAGAATAGTTAAAGCAGATGTTTCTCCCGTTGTGGCATCCGTGTATTCTTTCCTTGCGAGGGTAAATGGCCCGATGTATATTCTGCTGTTTCCTTCGGTGTCCTTTATGGAGTGCTTTGTCCCGTCTGCAAAGTAGGAATAGACGGCCGTGAGATCCTCCTGTTCAGAACTCTGGGTGTTTATGACTTTCTTCACATCATGGAGCAGATTGTTAATGTCATAGCAGAGTTTCATCTGCTGGTCTCCATCAAATGTCATGTTCCCGTTTCCGTCATAGGAATAAGGAGTGTTCATTGCTACATCCCCCACCCACCTGGTAAGGGAAGAAAGCTTGTCCCCGTCGTATGAATAGGTGAAGTTGTGCATAGGATTCGGGATGAAGTTGGAAATCCTTTTCAGGGTAAGTATGTTCCCGTTGCGGTCGTATGATATGTTCCTTTCCGTGTAGAGCTGCGTTGCTGCCGTTGCCGCCCCGTTGTACCTGTCAGAAGAAGTGAGCCTTCCCTGGGTGTCATATGTGAAGCCGTAAGTGCTTGCCGTGTTTGTGCCCTGGACGGTTTCCCATTCCGAGATGTTTCCGGAGTAAAGTGCAGTGGTGTTTGCCTTTATCGGATTGTAATACCTCAGTGTCTGGGAGAAGATGTTGGCCGTACCTTTCTTTGTCTGCATAGAGGTAAGCCAGTCCTGGATGTTGTATGCGAGCGTCTGTGTGAGGTTTCCTCCCAGGGTCTTGCCTGTCAGGTGACCGAGTTCATCATAGCTGTATGTTGCAGAAGCGGAAGATGAGAGCGTGTCGGAATAAGAGATGCCGCTGCCATTCCCGTTATTGTCTGCAAAAGAAGAGAACGTCTGCATAGAGGCATTTGACGTGAGCATCCTTCCCCGCTTGTCGTATGCGAAGGTCTCTGTCAATACCACATTCAGCGTGTCTGCATCCGTTGTTCCGCTGCCGGCTTCTGCTCCCTGCGGCACCTGGAGCCTTGCCGTCTGTCTTACTGGCAGGCCTGTGTAGTTATACTTTGTAGAAGCAGTGAAGACTGTCCCGTCCGGATAGAGGGTCACTGTCTGCACCGGCCTTGCATAGCAGTCATAGAAATAGGCAGTGTATCTGTAGAGGATGTCATCTTGCGATATTGTAGCAGGAGTGTTCTGCCCGTTTCCTCCATCGCCTGTGTTTTCTGCAATCCCGATGAGTTCTCCGTCCTTAGACATTGTCATCGCTGTCCTTTCCCAAAGCACTGACGCGAACTTTGTTGTGTCCACATCTGTCTGTGACGCGGTCTGGGCTTCAGGTTTGAAAGCAAGAGTTAAGTTCTGGCCGTTGTTGCCGCTTCCGGAGCTCGGATCCGGAATGTCGAACGAAAGCTTTGTCTTCCCAATCTCTGTCTTTGTGAGGGAGATGTTGTCCGGGAGGTCATAAACAGGAGAAGTGAAAGGTGAGCCCGGATTCTGTGCGAGATATGTCTGGACAGTCTCGTAGGAGAAATAGCCTCTCATCTGGCTTTCTGTAATGCTCTGCTGGGTGAGAAGAGTTTCTATCGGGCGGTTGGCTTTGTCATAGCGTGTAAGCCTCCATCTTCCTGACGGTCTCAGGAGGGAATCCTGTGTAGCAACAACGTTTCCAGCAGGGTCTGTAACGAAAAGCTCTGTACCCTTTCCCGGCCATCTTCTTGCGGTCATCCTTCCCAGGCCGTCATACTCGTAGATGTAACAGCGCTTTTTCGCCCAGTCGGAGTCTTTGCTTATCTGTGTGGCGGTCTTGTTCCTCTCGTTCTCTCCCTCAGGAGTGATTACAGCGGAGAGAAGCCCTCTTTTGTCATATACATAAACCAGGTCGCTCCATCCGCCAGTCTCTGTAGTGTCTGAATTTCCTCCCATATATGTCCTTACCAGATGAGTCTTCTCGTATTCGTCCATGAAGGTGGCCACTGTCTTTCCGTCAGGATCTATGGTTATGGTCTTGAAGAGCGCCCCGTCAGGGAAATGTCCGCGGTTGGTGATGCTTCCGTTTTCATACAGGAGCATCGGGATCTTGTCTGAAGCCCTGCTTATCCTGTAGGAGTTGGAGAGGAACCGTCCCTTAGCGTCCGTCCTAGGCTTCTGGATTCCGTTCTGCGGATAAGCCAGAGTTTTTAATGAGTCGCGGAATACAGAACCCTGCGTGTACTGGATAAGCGCCCTTCCTGTAGACGCCTCGGGGATGGTCTCCTGATATGGATGGTTTTCAGATACTCCGTAGAGGGTATGATACTGGTTTGCCTGCTTTGTCGCCAGGGATGTTTCATAGGTCTCGCTGGCGGATGCGGACACATACGGGAGATACTGGCGTAGCATCTCTCCCATAGGGTCATACTCGACAAGTGTTGCTATGTTCTTGCCGGAGTTTGCGCTTGCTCCTATCTGTACTGTCTGCTTTGGCTGCCCGAGGCCGTTGTAGAAGACTATGTCCACGATGGAGTCATTGGGCGTGTATGGGTCGTCTCCTATGTAAGTTGCTTTCCTTATCCAGTTGGAGAGAGTTTCGCTGTCCTGCCCGGAAGGAGGCGTGTGGTCAATGAGCGGCTCTGCAACTGGAGTCCTCCCGTCCGGCCATGGTGGCAGCGGATCCAGCCTGTCGGCTCCCTTGGCCTGATCTACGGTGATCATAAGCCTGTTTCCGGTAGAAAGCGGAAATATCAGGTAAATTGTCCTGTTAGCCGCCTTGAGGGGATCGGCTGTAGTATATGTGTTGTTAGGGAGAATCTCAAGGGTGAAGTCCCACCACATCTGCCCAAGGTTAGTGGTTGCGGAGGTGAAGGTCATCAGCGTGTCAGCGTGAATCGCCGCCAGACAGCCGTTCAGATACTCAAGGTCTGTTATTCCCATATTGGGAGCAACCGGGTCGTAGTAGGCGGCAAAAGAAACCGTTCCTCCGGAATATGGCAGGTTATATGAGAGTTCTGATGTGTACTGCTGGTTGAGTTTTTCCAAAGGCATGTTGACGTTAATCAGCACCAGCTGCCCTATAGACGGATTTTGTCCCGGACCTTTTAACTCGTTTTGGGCGAAAGTCTTTATTGGAGCGGTCAGCAATACCCAAAATGACACGAGAATAAAGGCGGTCCTTTTCAGCAGGAGGCCGTTCATACGGCAACCGCTGTTTCTTTTGCTTCCGGATTCAGTCGTTTTCATGCTAGTTGTCGTTTGAATAGGTTGTCCTTGTGGCTTTTGGAGAAGATGAGGCGGAACTGTATCGCTTTGTCTCCTTGAGTTTTCCCCACTGGGTGTAGGTGTACTCGGTGGTATTTCCGGCAGCGTCCCTTATCCTCTGCGGTCCCACTCCGCAAAGATACTTGATTGTGGTTATGTCAGCGTCTTTGAAAGCGTTCCTGAGGCTTGTTTCCTGAGAGTCTGGGATTCCGGTTGCTGCGGAAATGTTTCCGCTATTTGTAACGTGCTGCTGGATTTGAGCCAGTGTGAGCCCTTTGGCCTGAAGCATGAGGTACTGTCCGTCACTGCTCCAGAGATAGGATACCGTGTTCCCGTCCGAGTCTTCCAACTGGGTGATGTCGCCGAAACTGTCGTATGAAAGAATCTTGGCCTCTTTCTTCCAGGTCTGATCGGTCAGGTCATAGGATTCCACCAGGACAGGAAGGATGAGCGTGTCGGTTCCGTTCGGGAAGAGGGCGTAGGTGCATCTTCTTCCTGAAACTTGCTCACTGTTTCCCCCGGGCTTTTTGCTGAAAGTCTTTTCCTCGATCGGGAGGGTAAGGATATTCCTGCGTTTCATAGAGGAGTAAACCTGGCTGGAGTTTATCACGTTGTCATCCAGGTCTCTCAGATGGGTGTATTCATAGATTACAGTGTCTCCGTCCGGCCTTGCTTCAGTCTTCCTTATGAGTTCCTTGGCTCTGTTGTACTCGAAGAGGTTTCTTGTCTTCTTTTCCACATCCATGCTGTCATCCCTGAATGTGGAGACCATCTCCCCAGGCATGTGCCTTCCAGTGAATACCGCATATGTTCCGAACATCCTTACCAGATAGCATGGAAGGTATGAAAATGAAGTGGTGTCCAGAAGGAATGCTGTGCTGTCTTTCAGAGACGCTGAGAATGTTGTGTCGTTCTTGAACACCCTCCTTTCCTTGAGCTGTCCTCTCTGGCTCTGCATGGAAGTCAGAGGAGCCGCTGCGCTGTGTGCGCTTTTGCGGGGTTCTCCGAAATAAGGTCCCATAATCCACTCGGCTACCTGCTCGCTTGCCAGGACCGCTTTTTCTCTGGCGGCTATCCACCATTCCACCATGAGCCTGTCCATAAACCCTTTCCCGTCGGCCAGGGAGGTGAAAACGTTCAGGATTCTAGTGCTGTCCTTTATGTGCTCGGTTACAGATCTGTATTCCACATCCGTGAAGCCGTAGTCTTGAAGTGAGGATGACTTGTATCCTGAAGATTCCGTAAGGCTGCCTGGAGAGGCATAGCATTCGTATGAGATTCCGTATCTTGGCATCCAGTTGAGGATTCCGGAACTTTTTCCGTGAGCATCCTTGTATTCATACCGTTTTTCCTGTGAAAGGGTGCCATTGGAAAGATACGAGGAGATTTTCTTTATCCTCACTCCTCCTGCAGTGCCCTCCAAGGCGATGAGTCTTGGTGCAAAGCTTTTTGTCAGAAGCGTGTCATAGCTTCTGCTCACGGCAGCGGAATAGTCATGGGGTTCATACTGGAAGGTAGTGTATCCTCCAGTAGGATAGGTGATTTTTTCCAGCATCCCCAGTACGGAATAACTGGCATCAGGGTCCCTGGTGTTATCCAGTATCTTTTCTTTCTGGGTTCCCATATTTATGGATGTCTGGGGGAAGAAGACATTGTTATTCTTTCCATTGTAATAGCCCCAGTGGTCCACAGAAAAGGTGTTGTGATGCGGATAGGGTTTGGAGGCGTCGTCCCATCCGGCATAGTCGAATGAATATGTCCCGATCCCCTGGACTATGATGGAACGGAGATAGCTGACCTTTCCTCCATAGTTGTTTCTCAAGTGAGTGAACTGTGCAGCTGCGGTCTGGGATTCGCCGCCAACCTTGTTTACATATATCCCGGTGAGCCTTACAGTATTCTGATAGACACGGATCGTGTCTGATGGGTTCTTTTTGTACTGGTCTCCATTGGGATAACCGTTTGTGCTGTATGTCAGTCCAATTGAAGACCCGTCGCTGAAGATTATCCCCGTTAGCCTGCCGTTTCTGAGTTCCCTTTTCTGGCATCTGCCGTCGTCGCTCAGCCCGGAGGGTCCGTAAGCAGGGATGACAGGCTCCTTGAAGTAGTACTGAGTGTCGGAGACGCCTCCACCGGTCACGACATTGCCCGGGGTATAGACTGTCTGGTTGGAGGAAGTGTATGAGAAAGTGGCCCACCTGCCGTTGGGGGCAACTATCTTTGTCAGGTGCCATGCGGTAATCATGTCAAAGATATTTCTCTCCCCGCTCTTTGCCAGATCCACACTTGGCGAACCGGGACTGCCGTCAAAGACATACCTGTAGCCATCCGGTGATATGATTGTGATTTTCTTGAATCTGGAAAAGCCGTACTCCGATGCCGTGATATCCTTGGTTTCAATTTCGAGTTTGTAGCCTGATGGATCTAAGGTAGTGTTGTAGAAAACCACATCTCCCCTGAAACCAAAATGGAAGGAGCCTCGGTGCCCAGGGACGCTGAAGTGGAAGATATCCGGCTGTGCGTCTGTCTCATCGTCATGGCTGTAGCCAGGTCGCGTGCCTTTGCAGTGGACAATCTGCGGTGCTCCGGTCCCTGATGCATACTGAAACTGGAAGAACATGAACCTCCACCATTTGGAGGGCTCGTGATGGTTGTAGTAGAAGTCCTGGTTTGTAGAATAGAAGCCCGGAACATGACGCGTGTTTTCCCCATAATCAGGGATGCCGTTGGTCTCTATGGTGATGCAGCCTCCCATCTCCAGATTCCATCCGGGACCGAGAATTCCAGGTAACTGGTTGGGAGTGTTGCCGTTGGATGAATAAGTTGCAACAATGGGAATGCTAAAGTCCTTGTCCTTGTATTCATAGATGGGAACAGAGAGGTTGATGGTTCCAGTATAGAGAGATGGAGACACTTCTCCCTGCCTTACGAAGTTCCATGCATCAGTTTGGGGAAGGGAGATGTCATCGTAGAACTTGAAGGTGGATTGGGCAAAAAGTTGTGTGGAAAACTCTGACACAAACAATAGAGATGCTAAAATACCTAATTTGTAAAGAAATCGTTTCATATAATTGTTTTGGTAAATCAAATATAATGATTTATTGTGATGGGAATTGCTGATTTGATGCAGGATTTTGAATTAAGGAGAAAAAGTGGGATTGGCAGTAGGATGTTTGGGCGTTTTTAGTTAAATTTGTTGAATAGTTGAATTATTGTCTTTTTATGAAACAACTGGAAGAATTATTCAAGCAATATACAGGCAAGAAATGTTTGTCCTGCGAAGAATTGCCGCAGAGCGGAAGCAACCGCAGATACTTCAGGCTCAAGGCAGAAGGGATATCGCTGATAGGGGCGATGGGCACTTCTGTGGAAGAGAACAAGGCTTTTGTCTCCCTGGCCAACCATTTCAAGGATGTGGGGCTGAATGTGCCGGAGGTTTACACCGTGTCTTCAGACAAGGTTTATTATCTGCAGGAGGACCTGGGAACGGTTTCCCTGTTTGATGCAATTGCATCGGGAAGACAGAAAGGGTCTTACAGTGTCAAGGAAGTGGCTCTGCTGAAGAAGACTATGGCGCTTCTGCCTAAATTCCAGTTTGAGGGTGGAAGGGATATGGACTATTCCGTATGTTTCCCTCAGCCGGAGTTTGACGAGAGGAACATCTGGTTCGACTTCAACTACTTCAAGTATTGTTTCCTCAAGACCAGCGGTCTGGAGTTCAGCGAGATAAAGCTCCATCAGGATATGGAGAAGATGTGCTCTGACCTTCTTGGAGTGATGAGGGGCAGCACTTTCATGTATCGCGATTTCCAGGCCAGGAACGTCATGCTCAAAGACGGCAAGCCTTACTTCATAGACTTCCAGGGCGGAAGGAAAGGCCCGTTCTATTACGATATCGCATCGTTTGTATGGCAGGCAAGGGCCAACTATTCCGATGAATTGAAGGAGATACTGATTGGTGTTTACAAGAAGGAGCTCAAGAAGTACGTGATGGTTTCCGAGAAGGAATTCAACCACGACCTGAGGCTGTTTGTGCTGTTCCGCACACTGCAGGTTCTGGGAGCATACGGATTCAGGGGATATTTTGAGAAGAAGCCTCATTTCCTGCAGAGCATTCCGTTCGCGATCGAGAACCTGAGGAAACTGATCAAGAAACCTTTTGTTGAGTATCCTTATCTTCAGCAGGTCCTGACGGAACTGACCAAGATGCGCCAGCTCAAGGATTTGCGCAGGGATGTGACTCTGGAAGTGCACATATTCTCATTTGCATACAAGAAGGGCATCCCGATGGACGACAGCGGAAACGGAGGAGGATATGTCTTCGACTGCCGAGGTCTGGAGAATCCGGGCAAGTTCGAGAGGTACAAGACCTTCACCGGACTGGACGAGCCGGTTATCAAGTTCCTTGAGGACGAGGGCGGAATAAAGAAATATCTGGCAAATGTGTATGACATAGTGGACCCACACGTGAAGAGATTTGTGGAGAGGAAGTTCACGCATCTGCAGGTATGCTTCGGCTGCACCGGAGGCCAGCACCGCAGCGTTTACTGTGCAAGGCATCTGGCGGACCACATAGCAAAGAAATTCAACGTGAAGGTGAAGCTCACCCATCGCGAACTGGATATAGAAGAGGAAGTTTAGTCCTGGATGAAAGCCCTCATTTTTGCAGCGGGATTGGGAACAAGGCTCAGGCCACTGACTGACGACAGGCCGAAGGCTCTGGTGGAAGTCGGGGGGAGGAGTCTTCTGGAGTGGCAGCTTCTCACTCTGTCTTCTTTCGGGTTCAAGGATATCGTGATAAATGTCCACCACTTCGGGCAGATGGTGGAAGACGCAGTGCGGGAATTCTTTGAGAAGAATCCGCATTGCGGGCTTAAGGTGCAGTTCTCCGAAGAATTTGATTTATTGAGAGATACCGGCGGAGGAATCCGCCACGCTTCTTCCCTGCTTTCTGACGGGGAGCCTTTCCTGGTGCATAACGTGGATATACTTTCAGATCTGGACCTTAGGCGTTTCTACAAATCCTGCTGCAGGAAGATGAAATCTTCTGATGTAGTAGGATGTGTTGTGGTAAGCGGCCGTTACAGCGACCGCCGCCTGCTGTTTGACCCGGCGATGAGGCTTAAGGGCTGGGAAAATATAAAGACGGGAGAGATAAAGCCTCCGTTTACAGACATAGCGGGCCTCAAGCCTTACGCGTTTGGCGGAATACACGTGCTTTCACCTCGGATACTGGAAATTATGAAGAGCTGGGAGGAGAAGTTCTCCATAGTGGATTTCTATCTTTCAAATGCTGCAAACTGCCATTTTGAAGGAAGGTTCATCCGCTCTCTGGAGCTGATAGACGTAGGGAGGCTGGAGCACCTTCCCCTCGCTGAAGAATTCCTAAAAAGAAAATTAGTTCAATTATGAAATACGCACTTGTAACCGGAGGCAGCCGAGGAATAGGGGCTGCAATAAGCAAGGCTCTTGCAAAAGAGGGCTATCCAGTGATAATCAACTATGTAAGCAGAGAAGACGCGGCTCTTGAAGTAAAGCGTGAAATAGAGAGTTCGGGCGGAGTGGCCGAGCTTCTGAAATTCAATGTTGCGGACCTGAAGGAGACGGACGCCGCCCTGGACGGATGGATCGCCGCTCATCCGGACGATTACATAGCTGTTCTGGTAAACAATGCCGGAATCCGCAGGGACGGTCTTCTGATGTGGATGGAGGATGCCGACTGGTATGATGTGATCAATATCCACCTTAACGGATTCTTCCACACCACGCGCAAGCTCATAACCCCGATGGCAAAGAAGAAATGGGGCAGGGTGGTTAGCGTGGCTTCCCTTTCCGGAATCAAGGGAATGCCTGGGCAGACCAATTACTCTGCAGCCAAGGGCGGAGTTATAGCCGCCACAAAGGCGCTGGCCCTGGAGGTTGCAAAGAGAAGGGTTACTGTAAACGCCGTGGCTCCCGGATTCGTGGAGACCGATATGACCAAGGAACTGGACCAGAATACTCTGCGGGAGACAATTCCTGCCGGAAGGTTCGGCACCGCGGAGGAAGTTGCGGATCTGGTATGCTTCCTGGCTTCAGACAAGGCTTCCTACATAACCGGCCAGGTAGTGGAAATCAACGGAGGACTCAATACCTAGGATAATGCCAGAGTGGAAAGGTAAAACGGAAGGCGGGAACGCTAACCAGTTTATACTGATGCGTATCCTCAAAAGGGTGGATATCAGGGTGATTTACTGCTTCCTTCCTTTTGCCGTCATCTATTACCTTATCGCTGCAAGGAAAAGGGCCGGAGCAATATATTCATACCTGAGGCACCGCCAGGGATTTTCATTCGTGGGGGCCTGCTGGGGAACTTTCCGCAACCATCTGATGTTTTCCCGCTTCCTTATGGACCGCTTCTATGTCTATGCCGGACACCGGGACCGTTTCTCCGTGTCTGAACACGAGAAGGAAGTTCTGCTGAATTATTTTTCCACTCCGAAGCCTCTGGTTATGGTAAGCGCCCATGTCGGGAACTTTGAGATATCATCTTATGTTTGCGGGCATATTCCAAAGAAACTCAATGTCCTGGCTTTTGCCGGAGAGACTGAGCAGATGCAGAAATTCCGTTCCGAGGCTATGGGTGTGAACAATATAGAGATGATTCCGGTAAGTGAGGATATGAGCCATATCTTCAAGATGAACGATGTCATCCGGGACGGTGAGGCCATAACTATGGCAGGGGACCGCGTATTTACAGGAAGACGCAATCACAAGTTCACTTTCCTGGGCAAGGAGGCAATGTTTCCGACAGGAATATACACAATCGCGGAACGGTATAATGCTGATATTATCGCGATGTTCATACTAGGGACAAAGAAGTTTTTCCGTTACAGGGTATATGTAGAGCCAATTTCAATTTCTCCAGACATAAAGGGCAGGGAAGCCAGGGCCCAGGCTTACGGGCAGGCTTATGTCGATATTCTGGAGAAGGTCATAAAGGAAAATCCCCTGCAGTGGTTCAATTTCTATGACTTCTGGAAAATCGACGAAAATACGCAGGTTTGAAAATTTTTGGTAAATTGCGTCTCTTAAAGAAATAGTGGAATGGATACACAGAAACTGAAAGAACAGATTATAGAAGCACTGAACCTTGAAGAGCTTACACCTGAGGATATTAAGGACGAGGCTCCGCTTTTCGGGCCGGAAGGTCTCGGATTTGACTCCATAGATGCGCTGGAACTTCTGGTGCTGCTGGAGAAGAATTACGGAATGAAGTTCACCGATCCTTCCAAGGCCAAGACCGTTCTGGTAAGCGTTGGGGAGATTGCCAGATATATAGATGCCAACAAGTAATTTCCCGAGATGTGTGGACGGATAGCCATAACCGGTGCCGGTATAGTTTCCGCCTTGGGAACTGGCGTTGACGAAACTTTGCGTTCCCTTATGGACGGCATCTGTCCTATTTCATTTCCTAAACATCTGAAAACCATACACTCCAACCTTCCGTGCGGGGAGGTTGATTTGTCTGACGCCCAGTTGTATGACCTATGCCACGAAGACAGAGGGCGGGTGCTTTCCCGTTCTTCCCTTCTTGGAATAGTGGCCGCAAGGCAGGCTGAGGAGGATGCCAGGCTTGGCTCCTCAGACAGGATTGCCTTCATCAACGGCACTACTGTGGGAGGTATGGATATCACCGAGCGGTATTACAGGAAGTATTTTCAGGGGTCTGATTATGATGCCATTATCCCATTACACCTGGATGGAGTTGCAACTGACGCCATTGCTGACAGCCTGGAATGCGATGTGGTTTTCACGGATGTGATCTCCACTGCCTGCAGTGCTGCTGCCAATGCCATAGCACTGGGAGCTGAATTGATAGAAAGCGGACGTTTTGACATTGTGATTGCCGGCGGTATGGAATGCCTTACCAAGTTCCATCTTAACGGATTCAATTCCCTTATGATCCTGGACCAGGAACCTTGCAGGCCGTTTGATGCCAGCCGCAAGGGGCTGAATCTGGGAGAAGGGGCGGCTTATATAGTTCTGGAAAACAAGGCTCACGCCCTTGAGAGGGGAGCCAGGATCAGGGCTTTTCTTTCCGGTTGGGGTAACACCTGCGACGCCTATCACCAGACGGCATCTTCTCCTGACGGTGCCGGTGCCCTGGAGGCAATGCGCAAGGCTCTTGAAGTAGCCCGCCTTGATCCTTCAGACATAGATTATGTAAATGCCCACGGCACTGGAACGGAGAATAACGACCTGTCTGAAGGTAAGGCGCTTATGACACTTTTCGGAGACAGGATGCCTTATGTAGGATCCACTAAATGCTTTACCGGCCACGCTACAAGCGCGGCTGCGGGGCTTGAGGCCGTTATCAGCATCCTGTGCATAGAAAGCGGGTTCATCCCGGCTAATCTCAGGTTCCGGACAAAGGATCCAGGTCTGGATTTCAATCCGGTCGCCGAGAAAATAGAAAACATTAAACTGAATCACGTGCTTTCAAACTCCTTCGGGTTCGGGGGCAATGATTCTTCCCTCATATTTTCACGAGCAGAGCTATGAAAAGAAGTCCGGTATACATAAAAGCATCTTCCCATATCTCTGCCCAGGAGCCTTTCAGCACCCTTGAGAGTTTCTCTGAGCTATCTCAGGAAGGGGCGATGGTCCTTTGCAAGGATCCGGATTTCAAGCCGTTCATTCCGCCGATGGTTTCCAGGAGGATGAATTCCATCGTAAAGCGCAGTATAGCAGTATCTAAATATGTGCTTGACAAGGCGGGAATCAAATGCCCGGATGCGATTATCTCCGGAACAGGCATCGGATGCGTAGGGGATACGGAAGTGTTCCTGAACCAGATGTTGGACAACGGGGAGAGTATGCTGAATCCATCCAAGTTCATTTGCTCCACTCCGAATACAATGGGCTCCCAGATAGCGATTTATCTTGGATGCCACGGCTTCAATTCCACTCACGTGAATGACCGGTTTGCGTTTGAAGGAGCTCTTCTGGACAGCGTTATGCTGCTGCAGAAGGGGAGAATCGGGAATGTTCTTCTTTGTACCGCCGACCAGCTTACGGAGGCTCTTTACAGCCTGATGGACAGAGAGGCTTACTGGAAAGGCATTCCGGTTTCAGAAGGTGCGGTTGGATTTGTCTTTTCAAACTCTCCTGAAGGGGCTGTGGCAGCAGTGGAAGATGTGGTTCTCACGCGAAGGAACCCGTCCTGGGAACTTGACCGTATGTTGCGGGAAAACTCCCTGGAATGGAAAGACATAGATGCTGTGGTAACTTCTCTCCTTCCGGGAGAAGATCCAGCCAGCTTTGCATTTGTTCCGGAAGCTATTCCGCATCTTACATACAAGCAGTATTGCGGGCAGTATTTTACCGCCTCGGCCTTCGGCCTGCATTATTGCGGAGAGCTTCTGCAGAGGGGAGGCAAGTTCAGGAGGATTCTCCAAGCTTCCTGCAGCAGAGGCACTTATTCATTTATCTTGACTAGCGGCTTATGTACAAACTGATTCTTCTTTCCGTAGTCCAGAGCGCACTTCTGGTTGCGGGCCAGATGTTTCTCAAGTTCACGATGAACAAGATAGACAAACTATCTTTCACCTGGAGGTGCATCAAGCAGCTTTTCACGGATTATAACTTCCTGCTTTGCGGCCTTTGCATGGGAGGCGCATCCGTGCTGTGGTTCTACATCCTTAAGAACTATCCGTTCAGTGCTGCTTACCCGATGATCAGTTTCAGTTATGTGCTTGGTCTGGTTGTTGCAGGAGTTGTATTCCACGAGCACATTCCTTTTGTAAGATATGTGGGTGTGGCTCTGATAATTATTGGTGCTATACTTATAGTTCAGAAATGACAGGAAAGAGATTCTTCATACTGGCTTTGCTTACTGTTGCCTGTGGATGGGCATTTGCCCAGACACCTCAGGAGAAGGAGGCTTTTGCCCGCATTGTCTCTTCCACGACCGGAATGAAGACAATGACTGCGGATTTTGTTGAAACAAAGCACCTTCAGATGTTGGAAGAAGACGCTGTCCAAAGCGGGAGACTATGGTACAAGGCTCCTTCCTCAATGAGATGGGAGTATGGCAAGGATTTCTACGGTGTGCTTTCCCAAAGAGGTGCATATATGGTTCGCGGAGGAAAAAGGGACGGAGCCCTGACAAGGGGATTCTCCCAGACCGGGAAGATGGTAACCGGCCTTATCAGCAATCTCAGCGATAACCTGAAAGAATACAAGGTGACCTATGTAAAGGAAGGCAAGGACCTGAAAGTTACCGCAGTGCCTACCAGTCCGCGGATGAAGGGTATGGTCGACAGCGTGGTCATGAAGTTCGACACCGCCACCTGTCTGATAAAGTCCTTCGAGATCCGCAACAGTGCCGGATATACGTTGATTACATTCTCCAACGTGAAGAAGGACGTGGAAATCGATTCTCAACTTTTCAATTAATGCCATGAGAAGTCTGCCCCTGTGTTTCATAGTGCCGTTCTATAACAACAGCAAGACTGTAGGGGCAGTCATAACCAGCATAAAGGAAGCGGGTTACAGTGTCATCGCCGTGAATGACGGCTCTACCGATTCCAGCTTGGAGGCAGCCCGTGGGGCCAATCCCGATTTTGTGGTTTCGTACACCAGGAACCGCGGCAAGGGCTATGCCCTCAGGCAGGGTTTCAAGGCTGCCTGGGAGGAGGGATTCCGATATGCTATGGTCTTTGATGCAGACGGGCAGCATACACTTACCGGAGCCAAGGCTATGATAGATGCCGCTTTGGATCTTCCTGAGAAAGAAAGGGAGAGGACAATTATAGTCGGAAGCCGCAGCCGCAGGGGGGCCGATGGCGGAGGAAAGTTTGCGAACAACTTCTCCAACTTCTGGCTGACTGTCCAGACCGGAAAGAAACTCGGCGATACGCAAAGCGGAATGAGGCTCTACCCGTTGGAGAAAATCTGCAGCGTGCATTTTTTCGGTAACCGATATGAGTTTGAGACTGAGATTCTTGTGAGGATGGCCTGGAGGGGCTTCTCACTTAAGGAAGTACCGGTGGACGTGATTTATCCAGAGGATCGCGTGACACATTTCCGCAAGGGGGCGGACTTCACCAGGATTTCTTTTATGAACACTTTCCTTACGGGAGCGGCCATCGTTTACGGCTATCCTCGTATGCTCATAGAAAAACTCAGGAGGAAATGATATGGAGAAGTTCTTCCTGAGGATATATGATTTCTTTGCAGGCGGCAGGAGATGGTTGGCATTCCTGATTCCCCTGGTACTTCTTGCCGGTTTCTGGCTTTGCATCCGCAAGATTTCCCTGAATGAAGACATTGCTGCCTTCCTTCCGTACGGAAGCGGGGAGAGCAGCCGCCAGAGCCAGTTCGTTTACCAGAATCTAAGGAAGCAGGACAAGGTAATGGGCCTTATAAGGCTCAGGGAAAACAAGGAAGATATCTATGAAACCATAGACCGTCTGGCGGATGCTGCAGACGAGTTTTCATATCGTGTGGAGGATGCTCAGATTGAGGGCATAAAGGACCCTATGCTGAGGGTTGATGCCTCCTCGATGCTTGGTGTGGCGTCGTTCATCGCGGAGAATATGCCTTATTTTCTGGATTCTGCGGATTACTCTGCGATGGATTCCATAGTCCGGAAGGGGGACTTCCTCAAGGCTCTTGAGGAGGACAAGGCCTCTTTGGTTTCCTCATCCGGAATCACCCAGGGCATTACCTCTGCGGATCCTTTCCATTTTTCTTCCGGTCTGCTGAAAAAACTCTCCGAGCTTGGATCCGGGAGCGGATACAGGGTGATCGGAGATTATCTCTACACACCTGATTCCTCTGCGATAATGGTTAGTTTCTCCTCCGAGTATGGCGGGAGTGAGACCAATCATAATAAGCAGATGCTCAGCCAGGTGTATGAGGCCCGTGATTCTGTCCAGGCTCTTTTCCCAGATGTTGAAATGACCTTTACAGGCTCTCCTGTCATCGCCGTGATGAATGCAGACAGGATGAAGAAGGATTCCGTATGGTGCGCTGCCATTGCAGTCGGGTTGATAGTCCTCCTTCTTGCCTGGTATTTCAGAAGGCTCAGGCCGATTATCCTTATCTGCATACCTGTAATCTTCGGCATTGCAGCTGGGCTTGCGTTTATGGGAGCTTTCAAGAGCGAAGTTTCCAGCGTTGCACTTGCCGCCTGCTGCGTGATTTTCGGAATAGCTGTAGATTATTCGCTCCTTTATTCTACCAGATTGGGCTTTACCAGGAATGCCAGGACGGCTCTGGGAGACATCTCAAGTCCTATGGTCATAGGCAACATAACCACAGTTGGAGCATTCCTTTCCCTGCTGGTCATGAGCGCATCCGGAATGAGGGACTTCGGGCTTTTCGCGGCCGTTGCTCTTGTTGGAGCGATACTGTTCGTAGTGCTCTTCCTGCCTCACTGGGTGGGAGAGAAGGACTACAGGCCGCGAGACGGCGGATGGATGGGAAAGTGGGCAAGCCTTCGCCCGGAGGAGAGCCGCTGGGTGTTCTGGATCCTTCTGGCTGTAACCGTAGTGCTGTTTTTCTTCAGCCGCAAGGTTACTTTCAGCGGAGACTTTACCAAGATCAACTATATGGCTCCGGCACAGAGTCAGCTTCTGGAGGACCTTTCTTCTTACGGCGCTGCCAAGGATGCGGTCGCAGTCTATTCCGTTTCTGAGGGAAAGACACTGGACCAGGCTCTGGAGGCTTCTGAGAAGGGAAAGGCTTTCATCGAGTCTTCTGTTGAGAGTGGCAATATTTTGAAAATAAGTGGAATAGGGTCTTTCATGCCTTCGTCATCAGCCCAGCGGGGAAGACTGGCTATGTGGAAGGATTTTTCAGGAAAGCATTCCGGAACGCTTCTTAGGGCATTGGATGAAAATGCTCCTAAGGCCGGTTTCAGTAAAGATGCTTTCAACACCTTCAGACAGCTTCTCAGCTCGGACCTGGAGGTTCAGGACGGGGAGTTTTTCTCTCCTGTGGCTTCACTGCTTTCTCCGTTCATCCTCAAGGACACTTCATCCACGATCGTGATGGACATCCTATATGCCCCTAAAGACAAGGTTGCCGGGCTTTATTCTTCATACGGAAACTACAAGGACAAGGCGGAAGGATCCTTCCTGTTTGATTCCTACTCCATGACGGACAAGATGATAGATATACTCCAGAACGATTTCAACAAGGTGCTGGCTATATGCTCGATTCTGGTGTTCGTTTTCCTGTGGATCGCTTTCCGCCGCCTGGAACTTGCACTTGCAGCTTTCCTTCCTATGGTTATCAGCTGGATCTGGATTACGGGAATAATGGGAATCTTCGGAGTAAGCTTCAACATAGTGAACATCATACTTGCCACTTTCATATTCGGTCTGGGAGACGATTACACAATCTTTATGGTGGAAGGCCTGCAGTACGAGCATACCTTCAGGAAACCTCTCCTGTCTTCCTACAAGACCGGAGTCACCCTGAGTGCCCTTACGATGTTCATCGGAGTCGGCTCCTTGGTGTTTGCCATCCATCCGGCCCTGCATTCGCTTGGAAGCGTGGCTGTTATCGGAATGGTTTGCGTGGTGGCCCTGGCCTTCATACTTCCTCCGGTCCTGTTCCGTTTCCTGGTTTGCAAATCGCTGAGGAAAGACCGCAAGGACAGGATTTTTCCGGTAAGGATAGCTGATATCCTGGTAACCCTATGGAGCGGATTTGTCTTCTTGCTGTTCCTTCTGGCGTTCAAGCTCAGGGGCGTGGTCGGAAAGAAGCAGAGTGCCGCCTCGCTGAGAAAGAAGATAACAGGTGTCATGCGCTTTTTCTCAACCGGCCTCCCGAGATCCTCTTTCTCTCTGATGCTCAGCGATGGTACCTTCAAGGGAAAGGAAGCGTTCGCTGAGGCCGGGAAGATATTTGAAAATGAAAAACCTGCCG
>CADAOA010000020.1 GCA_902789435.1 uncultured Bacteroidia bacterium
GAATATAATAAAAAAGTACAATCTGCTATAAATCTTGAATACGATGCCGCCATAAAACATAAAGATGATGTGTTCTATAACGAAGAATTTAAGACTATTTTAGATACATATATAAAACAGGCAGAAAATTATTGGCGATATGAAACAAAACCGAGGCAAAAAAGCCAAAACCAATCCGGACATAACCGTAAAACAATCCGGATAGCGAATGGTTTATCAATAATGTCACAACAAGAACTATAGTTGCCGTCAAGCTATAAGCCCCCTGGTAATTAACCAGATGTATCAGCCCAAAGACAATCGCTGACAAATAGAACATAACCGGGAACCTGGCACTTGTTATCTGCTTCTTTAGCAGTAACGTAAAAACAGATCCGCAAGCCAATGCGATAAGGCACCTAAGAACAAGCCTGTCAGTAGAATAGATAACATTAACCATCAGCATCGACACTATACACCAGATAAAGCAGACTGATGATATGAAGATGGTCACCGTGTTTCTTTTCAGCCATAGTCTAAAGGACAGTTCTTCAATCAAAGGGGGCACAATAAGAGCAAACCACAGCGGCAGAAATGCAGGCATTTTCCTGGTTTTTGATTCAGGAATATCATCTCCAGTCAAATAATAGCCTAAGATTGAGACAACAATTGAAAGTATGTACAACAAGAAAAATAACAATATGGCAGACCATATTTTCCTTGCCGGCAGCTTAAAATTCTCGACAGGAGCTTTCAAATATCTGATAAAGTCACGCATCTAAACAGACGTTTTGCCAATGGCATCATTCTTGAGTTGAACAAAGGTAATAATAATTAAAACCGCACCAATGCGAATAAAACTGATTCTTGCATTACTTGTTCTGCCTGTCTGCGCTCTGGCCCAGAAAAATTACAATATCCAAGGCAGAATCATCAATGAAAAGGGCGAGGCCGTCGAATACGTGCAAGTCGGAATCCCCAAACTCAACATCGGCACAGTCTCCACCGTTGACGGACATTTCAAGATTACTGTTCCAGCCGATACTCTGGAATTCCACCACGTCTCCTATCAGGCTGCCCGCTTTCCGGTTACCACAGAAGCCGACGACCTGGTCATAGTTCTTCAGGAACTGGAACTCCCTCCGGTAGTGCTAATCGCGGGAGAAACGAAAGAAAAATACCTTGTCCGCCCAGGAAAAAACATTCTGGGGAATAAGGGCTCAATCAGCATCGTTCTGTCTACCAGAGAATTCAAGGGTGGTGAGCTAGGTTCTGTCGCCAGGACAAAAAAGAAATTCAAGATAAAGGATATCGAGTTTACTGTCAGAGATAACTCTATACCCGACTGCGTCGCCTCCATCAACATATACTGCATCGAAGACAAAAATGAATCTTTTGTCAACGTGCTCAACAAGCCTATCTATTTCAACGTTCCGGTCTCAAAGACGCCTCAGAAACTTGTGGTTCACCCTTCAGAAACCGTCATGCTGGAGCCCGGGAAATACTTCATCGCTTTCCAGATTGTCGGCTGCAATAAAGAGGCTCTTGAAGCCTACTTGGCCAAACCTGAAAAGGACCGTGGTATCAATGAAATGAAAATGACAACTGCCATTTACCTGAAAAACAGCTATCTCAGAGAAAACGCCCTAGGCAAAATGCAGCATATCCCAATCAACATCGGGATAGCGGTCAAAGGGCTGGAATATCAATAAACGAAAAAATGCTATTTACCTGTCATCGTGTATGACATGTAGCTAGAGTGCCCTATTTCATCATAGGTCTGGGCATCGTAAGCGACAAGGCGTACATAATAAGTGTGCTTGCCCTTCTTAGGGTGAAGATCAGAGCTATACATCCAGATGATTTTGTTATTGAGCACAAATTTGTCTGTCTTGTTCTTGTTTTTGAAGTTCTTTACCTTCTGGACAGGTAAACGCAAACGTCCCTCACCTCCTTCATCGTCATCCAGATACTCGTGTAGAGTGCCTTTGGGACTTTCAATTTCCATATAAATCTGGACATCATGCTTCTTCATTCCCGTAAAATCGGCTGAGAAATGGCATACCATTGTATTCCTTCCGTTTTTGTCCTTCACGTTAAGTTCAAGACGGCAGTTCTTGAAAGTAGCTTTCTGCCCGTAAACTACATTGGGCTTCAAAGAGGAGAACAGAAATGCCATGATCATCATGACAACAGTAACTCTAAAGGTGCTTTTCATCTTTGTTTTGTTTTTTAATTGTTTTGGACAGTAA
The DNA here is from genome assembly GCA_902789435.1 of uncultured Bacteroidia bacterium. Taxonomy (GTDB): domain Bacteria; phylum Bacteroidota; class Bacteroidia; order Bacteroidales; family UBA932; genus Egerieousia. Next base: position 2,232 of record CADAOA010000020.1, read on the forward strand.
AAATAGGAAAAAGATTTAAAAGAAAACCCCTTCCGAAAATTTCTGGAAGGGGTTTGAGGTACCAAGCAGAATCGAACTGCTGTACACGGTTTTGCAGACCGTTGCCTAGCCACTCGGCCATGGTACCGGATTGGGAATGCAAATATAGCAAGTCAGATGGTTGAGTCATTCTTGCGATTATCCTGACCTTGCGCTTTGCTATTGTCGCGGCGGAGAAGACAGCCAGGGCAAAGTCGTTTTTGTCGACAACCTGAGAGCAGCTGAAGGTGAAGACGATGCCGCCTGGGGCAACCTTTTCTATGGCCATGGAGTTAAGTTTCCTGTAGGCTCTCAGGGCGTTTGGCTTGGCGCTAAGATGCTTGGCAAATGCAGGAGGGTCAACGATCATAAGGTCGTATCTGCCCTTTTCGACAGTTCTGAGGTATTCTATGGCATCGGTGCAGACACAGTCGCAGTTTTGGGTGAATCCGTTGAGCTTGAGGTTGTTTTTGCAAGCGTCAATGGCAAGCTGGGAACTGTCTACAGAGCAGCATTCCACTGCTCCGCCACTCAAGGCGTAAACGGAAAAGCCGCCGGTGTAGCAGAAGAGGTTGAGAACTCTCCTGCCGTCTGAAAGCCGCCCGACCATGTTGCGGTTATCCCTCTGGTCCAGGAAGAAACCGGTCTTCTGGCCCTTTTCCCAGTCCACGAAGAACTTGCAGCCGTTTTCCTTAACCTCGATGCCGGTGGCATTGAAACCGTCTTTTTTGTAGAGATAGTCATCATCCCCCACGAAAGTGCCTATAGGAGTGGATTTGGAATAGATGGCGTCTATGTTGTCGTTGAAAACTGTCCTGATAGCCTCAGCGATTTCTTTTCTGCTGGCATACATTCCGGCGGAATGAGTCTGCATGACGGCCACTTTGCCGTAGATGTCCACAATCAAGCCGGGGAGATAGTCCCCTTCCCCGTGGACCAGACGGAAGCAGTCCGTCATACCCTCGTTAAGAGAGACGAGAGTCTTTAATCGCTGAATATAAGCTGCCTGAATCCTGTTCTGCCAGAAATAGGCGTCAATGGCGGAATCGCCCCAGACAAGCATCCTGACCATAATGGAGCCTTTCTGGAAATGGCCTTTACCCAAAAGAGAACCATCTTTTGAAACCACCTCAACCAAATCGCCGTTCTGGGGATCACCCTCAATCTTTGCAACAGCACCGGAGAAGACCCATGGATGAAATCGCTGAAGACTCTGGTCCTTGCCTTTTTTCAGAATGACTTTCTTTTCCATCAGACAGACATAAGTTTAATATACATTTCCCTGCAGACCCAAGCATCTATGGCAGCGTATTTGAGCTGGGCGTCGGATAACTTGCTGCTTTCCCAATTGGAAAGTTGCTGAGACTTGGAGACTCTGATACCCAGAATAATAGCACTCATTTTGCGAACACTCTTTTCCTCTATGCCGAATTTCTCGGCGATGGTCTGGAGGTCTGCAAAGCCCCCGGCCTCGAACCGTGAGTACCAATTCAGGCCATGGATGTCGTCCCTTACTGCAGCTCCAACCTTGATAATGGAAGGGTCTGTCAGGATGGAGACCAGTTCCTGAGGCATACCAAGCTGCTGGAGACGGAATATATAGGCATTTTCTCCGGTGGAAAGCTGAAGCAGGGCTATGTGGTTCTTGGGAGCCCTGGCCACAAAGCAAGGCTTGGTTTCAGTGTCAAAACCAATCACCTTGGCTTCCCTCAGTGTCTTGATTGCATTGCGGAAAACCTGGTCTTCCCTTTCCACCACGGTAATCTCCCCGTGGAATTCAGCCAGTGGCAACTTCTCTATCTGCTCAGTTGCAATATGTTGAAGAAATGCCATTTATTTGATCTTTTCTTTGATTTTCTCGTAGGTGTAAGGCACGAGTTGCTGGATTCGTTTCAGATTGTCAGGATTAAGGTTATCCTTGCTGAAAGGAACCACTACAGTGGTAACGTCCTCGCTGCCAACGGCCCTTCCGTACTTGAATGCGTGGGTCAGCCCTCCGTTTTCCTCCAGATTCTTGCTCGGAACTCCGTATGAAGGAACGGAAATGAAAGCGTCAACCTGTCCCATCCTGGTTCTGAGAGCCATAAGCCTGTCCTCCCTGAGAGTCTTGCAGCACTCGATAGCTGTAAACACAGCCGGATCGATGAAAGTGAAATCATCGGCGATAAGATGGGCATACATAAGCTTACCGTTTTTGCGATAGGCCTTGATCTCGCTCAATGTCTTTTTCAGGGTATCCATAAGGAACGGATAGTGAGTACATCCCAGAATGATGCTCTTCAGAGGAGCCTGTTCCTGAGACTGGCGAAGCTGCTCAAAAAGACTAACCAGATGGAACCTGGCATAATTGGCGGCTGAATTAAGCTGGAATTCAGTGAATTTCTTATTGACCTTCTTGTAAAGGATGGCATTGTCGGCATAGCAGAATTTGTAAACATCCAGAAGATCCTCCTTTATGTCAGCCGGTCCGTCGCCAAGCTTCGGCCCCCTATAGGTGTCCCTAGGTGCGGTGAGGGAAAGATCTACAAAATCTTTTTCCAGGTCGACAGCCTCGGCGAATCCAGCACCCTTCTGGTTGATAACCTGGATGAAGCCGTCATAAGCCCTTTCTTTCTTGACCTGCATTATGGTACGGCGGTAAGCGTCTGAATCAATGGTGCCTATGGTTGCCATAACTCCCACGGCCAGAGAATCCCTCTTGCGACTGGAAATGATGTCGTCGAATGCTGCGTTAACTCCGGCGTTGATCACTCCGATAACCTTTACTCCGGTCCCTGAAAGAGTCAGCAGATTCTTGATATCGTTGAGTCCATATGCGGTTGCGGTGTTGCAGGCTACCACTATGATCTTGCACCTTTGTTTCTGGCCTTTGGCGTACTTGTCGCTGCTGCGCTCATAGTATTTGTCGCCGAGGAGGAAAAGAGCGTCCTTTACGGCAAGCTCCCTCAGATAATCCGCCTTACCTTCGGAAGAATATGTACCATACGGCATATTAGCTTGGTCTGCAAGATACTGGAAATCTTCACCACGGAAATCAGGAACTCCGTCAGCCTCCAGTTCCCCGTCAATGTTGTTCATATAGTCTGACTTGAGGATAACCTCCAGAACGGTGAGTCCGCCGGTTCCTGAATCAAACACTCCGATCGGCAGTTGGCTGCGCTCTTCATGTGCAGGGAACTTGTCAAAGTCGGCATACCAAATACTTGAAGGGTCACCGATAGCCTTGTCTGTTACAGGAATGGTTTCCACTACTGGTTTTTTATCGTCTTTGCAAGAAGACAACGAAATAGTTGCCAGTGCAATTATAAGGAAAGGGAAAAATCGTTTCATATCGCTGATATTATTTGATTTGCTAATAGTTGAATTCACCCATAGGACATTTGATGGTCAGGCGGGAAAGGGAAGGATCTCCTTTTTCAACCCGTCCGACCACACGTGCCGGGATGCCGAAACTCTCTGATATCCTGATTATGTCCTGGGCTTCGGATTCTCCGGTATAGAATTCCAGACGATGACCCATGTTGAAGACTTTGAACATTTCTGCCCAAGGAGTTCCGCTCTCGTTCTGGATGGTGCGGAAAAGCACCGGAACAGGGAATAGGTTATCCTTAACAATCCTCACGTTGTCAATAAAATGCAAGATTTTGGTCTGAGCACCTCCGGTGCAATGGATCATACCGTGAATGCGGCTTCTCATCTTGTCCAGAACTGCCTTTACGACCGGGGCGTAGGTCCTGGTAGGAGAAAGCACAAGCTTCCCGTAAGTAAGGCCCGTTTCAGGCTCTGTGTCTGTCAGATTGCGGGTTCCGCTGTAAACCAGTTCCTTAGGCATGGCCCCGTCATAGGATTCCGGATATTTCCAGCCGAGATACTTTGCAAAAACATCGTGGCGGGCGCTTGTAAGACCGTTGCTTCCCATACCACCGTTCCAGGTATCTTCATACTTGGCCTTTCCATCCGAAGCAAGGCCGACAATTACATCACCAGGACGAATGTTTGCGTTATCTATCACCTGGCTTTTACGTATCTTTGCAAATACCGTAGTGTCTGCTATGACGGTTCTTACAAGGTCTCCCACATCTGCAGTCTCACCTCCCGTAGGAATAAGGTTGACGCCAAACTCCTTCATCCTTGAAACAAATTTCTGGCTTCCGTCTATCAGCCTTTCAATGACTGCTCCGGGAATCAGGTTCTTGTTACGTCCGATTGTTGAACTGATGTAGATATTGTCAGTTATTCCAACGCACAGAAGGTCGTCGGTATTCATCACGATGGCATCCTGGGCTATGCCGTCCCAAACACTTAGATCCCCTGTTTCCTTCCAGTAGGCATAAGCCAGGGATGACTTGGTTCCAGCTCCGTCCGCATGCATTACACAGCACCACGGATCAGCCTCCCCGCTGGAATAGGCATCTTCTGTGATCTTGCAAAATGCCTTGGGGAACAAGCCCTTGTCCACATTCTTTATCGCTTTGTGGACATCTTCCTTCTGTGAAGATACGCCCCTTAGGGCATATCTGTCTGTACTTTGGTGATTGTCTGCCATCATATTCTGCAAATTTAACAAAAAACCGACGGCATTCCTATATCTAACGGAAAGACTGGAGCTCCCTGTACTTCGGCAGCGGCCAAAGTTCGTCATCGATTACCATCTCCAGCTTATCTGCCTTCTCCCGGATCTTGGCCATATAAGGGGCCACGGTTTCAGAATAGGCCTTGGCCTTTGCCGGTATGTCCGCTATCTTGTTTGCTACCTTGCGGGCCTCCACCAGATCGTGAACGTCCTTGTGCAGGATATTGATGTAGCCGGAAATCTTCTCTATGAGATTCATCTGCATTGAACTCATTTCCATGTAATTTTCAGGGAAGAGTTCCTTGATTCCCTGCACGTTCCTTATCAGTGAGTTCTGGAATGTGATAGCTGTTGGGATAACGTGATTTGTGACCAGATCGCCGAGTACCCTGGCCTCTATCTGAAGTTTCTTGACATAAATCTCGTTAAGCACCTCGTAGCGGGCCTCGGCCTCACGGCGGGTCATTATGTCCAGAGTCTGGAAGAGGTCCGTGTTCTTCTTGACCTTATATTCCTCAAACGCAGACGGAACGCTGATGCTCTTGAGCCCTCTTCGGGCGGCTTCCTTCCTCCACTGCTCACTGTAGCCGTTACCCTCGAAGCGGATCTTTCTGCTCTCCACCAGGAACTGGCGGATGACCTTCATCATTGCCTTGCTCTCGCTCATTCCCTTCTCCATATTATCCCCTACCAGATTCTTGAAACGGATGAGCTGCTCTGCCACAACCGCGTTCAATACGAAAATAGAAGAAGCGACATTTGCTGACGATCCAACTGCCCTGAACTCGAACCTGTTACCGGTAAAAGCAAAAGGAGATGTGCGGTTTCGGTCCGTATTATCCGGGAGGATTTCAGGTATCTGGTTGACTATGTGCATCTTGCTGCGAACCTTGATATCCTTGTCCGAAACTTTGGCAAGGCTATCGTCCGGAAGTTTCTCGATACTTTCCACCAGACGGGTAAGGGTTTCTCCGATGAAGATGCTCAGGACGGCAGGCGGAGCCTCGTTCCCGCCCAGACGGTACATATTGTTCAGCGATGCCACCGTGCTCATAAGCAGATGGTTGTGCTCATATACGCCTCTGAGGACGCAAGAGAAGAAACACAGGAACTGAAGATTGGCCCTAGGGTTCTTACCAGGTTTGAGAAGATTGACTCCGGTATTTGTCACAAGGCTCCAGTTGCAGTGTTTTCCGCTACCGTTAACCCCGTCGAAAGGTTTCTCGTGGAAAATCACCCTGAGGTGATGTTTCTCCGCGATAGCCTTCATTATGATCATCATCATCAGATTCTGGTCTGAAGATATGTTTGCCTGGCCGTAAACGGGAGCAAACTCAAACTGGTTCGGGGCCACCTCGTTGTGGCGGGTCTTCAGGTGAACGCCCAACTTGTATGCCTCGGTCTCGAAATCCTGCATAAAGGCCATCACCCTGCTTGGAATGGCTCCGAAATAATGATCTTCCAACTGCTGGTCCTTTGCCGCAGTATGGCCCAGAAGGGTGCGGCCGCAAGCTACGAGATCCGGCCTGGCACTGTAAAGAGCACTGTCCACAAGGAAATACTCCTGCTCGATACCAAGCTGAGGGATCACCTTCTCCACATTCTTGTCAAACATCCTGCACACAGCAACAGCCGCCTTGTCCAAAGCCGCAATGCTCTTCAAATGAGGAGTCTTCTGGTCCAGAGCCTCCCCTGTATAGGAAACGAATACCGTCGGTATACAAAGAGTCTTTCCTATTATGAATGCCGGAGATGTCGGATCCCAGGCTGTATATCCCCTGGCCTCGAAGGTATTTCTAAGTCCTCCGTTAGGGAAGCTGGAAGCATCCGGTTCCTGCTGGATGAGGGTGCTCCCCCTGAAGTTCTCGAACGAGCCCCCTCCAGCACTCTTTACCGGGTCTGAGAAGGACTCGTGCTTTTCCGCAGTGGCGTCCGTAAGAGGCTGGAACCAGTGAGTATAGTGGGTGGCACCCATCTTCACTGCCCAGTTCTTCATTCCAAGGGCTATCTGGTCTGCAACTTCCCTCTCCAGGGCGGCTCCGTTTTCCACAGCGTTCACTACGGCATTGTATGCCTGTTGGGAAAGATAAAGCTGCATCTTAGGAAGGTCGAACACATTCATTCCGAAATACTCGGATACGGGTCTGGGGTCTGCATAGAAACGTTCGGCCTGGTGAGTTGCACTCTCTGCCAGGGCTCTTGTACGGACATTACTCATAATTTGTGTATTTTTTGGAAAAATTATCCAGATTTTTGCCTTAAGACTGTGCAAATATAGGTATTTTCTCAAAAAATTACATTTACATCAAAGAAAATAATAAAAAAAAGCCGGAAGAAATCTTTTCTCCCGGCTTCTCTTCTTTTCAGAGTGCTTGGATTACTTCCTTCCAGGATAAACCTTCAGGCCTTCCTCCAGGCACTTGATGGCATGCTGGATGTCCTCAACCTTGAGAACATATGCGAGCCTTACCTCGTCGGTACCGGTGTTAGGGCTGGCGTAAAATCCTGCTGCAGGAGCAACCATGGTGGTTTCTCCGTTGTAATTGAATTCCTCAAGCATCCACTTTGCGAAGTTCTCTGCAGAATCAACCGGCAGGCGGGCGATGGTGTAGAATGCTCCCATAGGTTTAGGCGTGAATACTCCAGGAATCTTGTTGAGCATGTCGCACATAACGTCTCTACGATGGATGTACTCGGCCTTTACGGCTGCAAAGTACTCGGCAGGAGTGTCCAGTGCTGCCTCAGCGGCAATCTGCTCAACTGTAGGAGAACAAAGACGGCTCATGGCGAACTTCATGATAGCTCCCATAACCTCCTTGTTCTTGGAAACGATGCAGCCGATACGTGCGCCGCACATGCTGTAACGCTTTGAAACAGAATCGAGCAGCATAACGTTCTGCTCCAGGCCAGGAATCTGCATCGCTGAGAAATGAGGGTCGTCTGAATAGCAGAACTCCCTGTAAACCTCGTCGGAAAGCAGGAAGATATTGTGCTTCTTTACAATCTCACCGAGCTTGAGCATGCTCTCTTTTGAATAGAGGGTACCTGTAGGGTTGCCAGGGTTGCAGATCAGGATTGCCTTGGTCTTAGGAGTGATGTACTTGTCAAACTCCTCGATCGGAGGAACCTGGAATCCGTTGTCGATCTTGGTAGAAATAGGAACCAGCGTAACGCCTGTCTGGATGGCGAAGGCGCGGTAGTTAGTGTAGAAAGGCTCCATAACCACAACCTCGTCTCCAGGATTGCAGATTACTGTCATTGCAAACAGCACAGCCTCACTGCCTGAAGTGGTAACGATGATGTCTGAAGCTTCTACGTCTATTCCGATCTTGTTATAATAGCCTGCAAGGCCCTTGCGGTAGCTTTCGATACCGGCCGAGTTGGCATAGGCAAGGTTGTTCAGGTGAATGTTGCGGATGGCTTCCATTACACATTCAGGAGAATCGATGTCAGGCTGTCCGATATTCAGGTGGAAAACCTTCACGCCCCTTTTCTTTGCCGCCTCGGCATAAGGCACCAGCTTCCTGATCGGGGAAGCAGGCATTTCTATTGCTTTCTGTGAAAGAGTTAACATAATGTTGTATTTGTTTTATATAAGTTCTTTAATTCTCGGCGATTAGTCTGCGCTTGCAAGGGAGTACATAAAGCCTTCCAGATGTTTCTGGATCTCTCTTGTAGGGCAAGAGTAGTTGTTTACAAGTATGGCGAATTTTATCAGTCCATGCTTAGGACCTGCATAAACATATCCGGCATAAGTCTTCACACAACTCAGGCTTCCGCTCTTGGCGTGAACTCCGGCTGCTATGTCCTGGTTGAATTTCTTCTTGTCTGTAAGCACGGTACGGAATGTTCCGACTCCAGGATAAGGCATTCCTCCTACAAACTTCTCGAAGCAAGGCTGCTTCGCCATAACACTGTAGAAACTGCAGAAGAAATCAGGAGAAAGATAATTCTCGCGGCTAAGTCCACTGCCGTCATCCTGGGTATAGCCCACGGTATTCACTCCAAGAGAGTCCAGGATCTTCTTGGCGGCTCTCTTGGCGGCTCTGTATGAACCGTCTCCGAACATCTGCTTGCCAAGCTGCTTGAAAAGGGTTTCAGCATAGAAGTTGTCGCTTACCAAAAGTGTCTGGGCAGTTATTTTCCAGAGTTCCGGAGAATAGACTGTAGCAATATCGGTAAGATCTGCATCCTGCACATCTTCGATTGGAAGGACTTCCGAACCAGAGATGGTAATTCCCTGAGAAACGGCAAAATCCCTGAATGCCGCACCGCAGGACAGGTAAGAGTATTTGTTGGAGATGGTGCTGCGGATGGTGTCCCTGTCTACAGGAACACTTCCGGAAAACTTTCCAACCCTCGCAAGGTCTGAGCAGTTGTATTCAGACCAGTCGCCGCTCTTTGCAGGACCGGTTGTCAGGGCATTGATATATGTGAAGCCCGGGATCTGAGGGTAGAGAACCTTGATCTGAGGTTTCTCGCCTTCTTTCTTTCCAGGAATGATCCTTACGTTCTGGATATCCTGGTGGAAAGGAAGTCCGCTAGGAGCTGAACCGTAATCGTAGCCAATGTTTCCCCATTCCCATGAAGAAGGGATGACCTCCCTGTCCAGATATCTGTCATCTACTATGATATTGCCTTCCACTTTTCTGATTCCCAGCTCTTTCATCGCTGAGGTCCATACTTCGAAGATTGAATCTATAGGATAAGCCATTCCGTCTTCGCTGCCAAGAGTAGGGTCTCCACCGCCAACTATCCAAAGGTCTCCATAAAGCACACCGTCCTTTATTGTTCCGCTGTGCTTGAGCCAGGTAGAGAATTTGTAATCCTCTCCCAGATAAGCCAGAGCCATTCCGCAAGTTATTGTCTTGAGGGTAGATGCGGTAAGTACAGGAAGATTGGAATTCCACTGGGCTACAACCTTCCCGTTTTTGTCAACAGCTTTGATTGCGGCAATTGCGTTCAGGTAATTAGGATCCTTCTTGAGCACTTTGTCAATGTACTCCTGAGGCGAGTAGGCCGATTTAGGAGCCTGAGCGGCGGCAAATACCGGAGACAGCAGGACTAACGTAGCGGCCAAAGCGAGAGTTGAGAAAATCTTTTTCATATCGTTTCTGAAATAGAACTCAAATTTAATCTTAAACAATGAAATTACCAAGTCTGGAAATAACCAGCGCGCACAGCAATACAACTATCTCGAACCTGAGGAAGGACCTGGCTCCAAACTGGGAAAAATAACGCGCCAGAAGAATTCCGGAAGGGCAGCATGCAAGCAACGCCACCGGATGCTCTGATGTGGAGGCAAAAAGAACGACTTCCGCCACGCATACTATCACATTGATTATCTGTATCTTAAGGGCATAAGCCTCAGCGATGCCGAATTCCCTCATCTTTCCTCCGATGAGGACAATGGCGTGGATCAGAATGAAAACCAGGCAGGCGACAAGGAACAGCATAGGGATGTCCAGGGAGAAGAAATCGTAATAGACGGTTGTCATCGAGGCGAAAATGTCCTCAAGGGCAACCCTTAGATCATAACCTGCAAGAAATGCCGCTGAAAACAGCAGTATGTAAGGTACCAGGAATCCTCCTGTAAATTTCAGAAGATTCCTCAGTGTGTCCGAAAGACCCGATGCCAGCATAAGGATAATCACCAGGATGGCTATCCATACAACCGGAGGGAAGAACATGGAAGACAGCGCCATCAGGAAAAACGCCGTAAAATACTGTTCGCTCAGAAGACAGAACTGTGCCCAAAGAAGAGCAATGGCCGCAATATGTATGAAACTGGCACTCAGCGATCCCGGGCAGGCAAAGATCAGGGCGGCACTCATGAATACCGCCGTCAGCCTGTCTTTGTAGGATGGAATCACCGGTTCTGATATCATATATACGGTAACCAGAAGGACTATACAGAACACTATGCCCAAAGGCATTGTCCAGGTTTTATCCAGGGAGAAAAATGAGGCAGGAGAAATCTTTATGAAAAAAGAAGTGACCAGAAGGAACACGGTTACAGCATAGAGGGCTAGCCTGTTATACCGCCCCATAACCACGAATTCCTTCAAGTTACCGCTCATTTGCTTTCTGAATAACGGATTATGTCAAGACCGATATCTTTCCTGAAATACTTTCCCTCGAAATCGATCCTTTCCAGATGGGAGTATGCCAGACTGCGGCCCTCTTCCACGGTTTCCCTTACGGAGCCTGCGGCAGGAGTGTTTGAAGTCACCGCCAGAACCCTTCCACCGGAAGTAACCAGATTTCCTTCCTGAGGCTCGGACGTTCCGCTATGGAATACCTTGACAGGACCACTGTATGAATTGCTGAACAGTATCGGGTCTCCGGTTATAGGTTTACCTTTCTGATAGCTTCCCGGATAGCCTCCGCTTACGCAAACCACTGTAAGGGCTGCATCATCTGATATCTCTATCTTCTCCGTGTCCAGGGTTCCCTTTGCGCAGGCGCACAGATGGCTCAGCAGGTCAGAGTCTATCCTTGTCATCACCGCCTCGGTTTCAGGGTCTCCCATCCTGACATTGTACTCTATCACGTAAGGATCTCCACCACAGTTCATAAGACCTAGGAAAATGAATCCCCTGTATGGTATACCTTCCTCGGCGAGGCCTTTAAGCGTAGGTTCAATGATTCTTTTCCTGACTTTATCCTTAAAAGAGCCGTCCGCAAACGGAACAGGAGAAACAGCCCCCATTCCACCGGTGTTAAGGCCTGTGTCCCCGTCACCTATCCTCTTGTAATCCTTGGCCTCCGGAAGCATCAGGTAACTCTTTCCGTCTGTAAGTATGAACATTGAAACCTCTATTCCACAGAGGAATTCTTCTATGACAACGGTAGATGATGCCTTGCCGAATTTTCCGCCCAGCATCTGACGTACTTCCTGACGGGCCTGAGGAAGATTATCGCATATAAGTACGCCCTTCCCCGCAGCAAGTCCATCTGCCTTAAGTACATATGGAGCTTTAAGGGTCTCGAGGAAAGCCTCGGCCTGATCCACCTGGTCTGAATTGAAACTGCGGAAAGCGGCTGTAGGTATGGCGTGTCTTGCCATAAATTCCTTGGCGAACTGCTTGCTGCCCTCCAGGGCCGCACCAGCCGCACCGGGACCGACGAACATAACGTTTTTCAGCTGGGGATCTTCTTCAAACCTGTCTCTGAGCCCCCGGACAAGAGGTTCTTCCGGACCTACCACAACAATATCCACGGCATTGTCCAGCACAGCCTTTTTAACTGCCTGGAAATCATTCGGGTCTCCTGCCAGGTTTGTTCCCACCTGGGCGGTTCCCGGGTTTCCGGGCATTGCAAACAGCTTATCACAATCCCAGCTCTGCCTTATCTTCCAGGCAATCGCGTGTTCGCGGCCTCCGCCGCCCAAAACCAAAGCTTTCATATCGCCGAGTTACTTTTACAATTCTATCTTAGCAGAATGAAGTCCTTTGTCATAAATGGCCTGCAGGACCACAGGAAGGGCCTCAAACAAGTTCGCCGAACATTTAATGGAATCGTGGAAGGCTATTATCGCTCCGCTTTCAAGATACGGAACCACATTCTTAATGCACTTCTGCCCGTTTACACGGCGGCTGTAATCCTTGCTGATTATGGTCCAGAGGATATGCCTGTAGCGCTCTGCCAGAACCTTTGCCTGATGCGGGCCTATCCGTGCGTATGGCGGGCGGAAAAGATTCGAATGAATAAGGTCTGAAGCTATGTCTATGTCTCTGACATAATCTCCCGTGCTCATCCCCCATCCCTTGACGTGGCTATAGGAATGATTGCCCACAGCATGCCCTCTGGCCTTTATTTCCTCAAAAAGTTCCGGGAACATTTCCACGTTCTTGCCAATGCAGAAGAAAGTTGCCTTGGCATTGTATTTGTCCAACTGGTCCAGAACCCACGGCGTGACTTCCGGGCGAGGACCGTCGTCGAAGGTCAGATACACCTCGTTCCTGTCGTTTGGAAGGTCCCATATAAAACTCGGGAACATCCTGCGGATGAATTTTGGAGGGTTGATCTTCATTTCTTCAGTATTGATTGACAAAAATAATAAATTAACTTTGTGGGTATGAACAAACAAAGCAAAATCTTGCATCATGTTGCGGTTGCAGTGGCCCTCATTGCCGTGATTCTGGCCTCCGGCTGCCGCAAAAAGGGTATTTTGTCCAAGAATGATGTCGCCGATATAATGTACAGTATGTTCGTGGTTGACGAATATGCCAAGAAATATCCGAACGTAAACAAGGCAGCCGATTCCCTGCTTCTGTACCAGCACATCTTCGACAAGTACGGATGTTCTCTTGAAGACTACCGCAATTCCATAAGATACTACATAGCAGACGAAAAGGCATATACCTACATCCTCAAGAGGGCCGTCCAGACCGCAAAGGACAGTTCCTCTGCGGCCAACAGGGAACTCACCAGGGAACGCCCACATGGAATTATCGTCAGGATACCTTATCTTTCCCCTGGCGTAGAGGTTCAGAAAGACAGATGGTGGGAAAGGTATCTGGATGGCAACTATCCTCAAAAGACCAGTTTTTACCAAGAGTTGAAAAGGATAATCAAGAATGCCGAGGAAGAAGAAAAAAGTCGCCAGAGCAAACTCAAGCACAGAAAGGATAAAGACAAGGAATCTGAAATAGTCCTGACCAAGGAGGCCGAAAAGGTCAGAAACGAGTTCCGGCGTAATCTTGATGAGGAAAAATAATGAGAATGAAAAAGTTTGCTGCTGATTTCGCGTTCACTCTTGACGGATCCGCCAAGCCTGTGGAAAGACCTCTAGTCGTCACCGACGAGGCTGGCAAGATACTGTCCGTGAGCCAGTATTCACAAGATGAACTAAGCGATGCCGAATACCATGAGGGAATCCTGATTCCCGGAATGGTAAATGCCCATTGCCACATAGAGCTTTCCCATCTTAAAGGAGCTTTCCGCCAGGCTACGGGGATGAGCGGCTTCATAAACCAGATAAACGAGCTTAGGGAAAGCGTGGACGAGAAAGGCCGCTTCGAAGCCATGAAGGCGGAATTCGAGAACTTCTTCCGCCAGGGTGTGGTAGCAGTCTCTGACATCAGTAACTGCAATGAAAGCTTTCCTTTGAAAAAGGAGTATCGCGACAAGGTTTATTACAGGACTTTCGTGGAACTCTTCGGAACCGAGAAGGCAGACGCCGAGGCCATCCTGGAAGGAGGACAGAGAACGGCGGACCAGGCCACTGCTATGGGGCTGGAGGCTTCCGTGACCCCTCACTCCTGCTATACGATGAGCCCTAAACTGCTTGAGATCACGGCGAAAAGAGGTCTTGAGAGCGGCAGCATCTCCTACCATAGCCAGGAAAGCCAGGAAGAAGAGGATATGATAATGAAAGGAAGCGGCGCCCTGTCGGACAACTATCACTCAAGAGGCCTTTCCACCCCGCCGGTCACTGGAACAACCGCCCTGGAATACTTCATAGACCGAATCGCCGAGAAAGAAGGAAAGGTAAAAGGCAGGATAAACCTCGTCCACAACGTGGTAATAAGCCAAAGGAGCATAGACAGGGCAAAAGAGGCCCTTCAGAGTCCTTTCTTCACGATTTGTCCACTTTCCAACATATTCATCCACAGGCAGCTTCCTCCAATTGACCTTATGAGGAAAAACAACCTTAAGATCTGCCTTGGAACAGACAGCCTGTCTTCCAACCTGATCCTGGATATGGTAAGGGAAATGGAATGCCTCCAGGAGAACTTCCCTGGTCTGGAACTCGGGGAAATCCTTGGCTGGGCCTGCTCAAACGGAGCCGAACTCCTTGGAAAGCAGGATAGTCTGGGAAGCATTGAAAAAGGCAAGACTCCAGGCATTGTTCTTTTGGAAAACGCGGAAGGATTCCGCCTAAACGAAAACAGCAAGTCAACAAGACTGATATAAAATGGCTACAAAACTTTTTGAATCTTTGATAGTCGGTCCTATCCACAGCCGCAGGCTCGGGTCTTCGCTCGGCATCAACCTGATGCCGGAGCACGGCAAGATCTGCTCATTCGACTGCATCTACTGCGAGTGCGGGTGGAACAAGGATCACGATCAGGACAAACTCCGGCCGATCGCAAAGCAAGTAGAACAGGCGCTCAAGGAAAGAGCCGAAGAACTTCATAGAGACAACATCAGGGTAGATTCCATCACTTTCTCGGGCAACGGAGAGCCTACCATCCATCCCGAGTTTGCCAAGATCGTGGACATTACGCTCCGCATCAGGGACGAATACCTCAAGGACGCCAAGGTTTCCGTCCTGAGCAATGCTTCAATGATCTGGAAAAAAGAGGTAAGGCAGGCTCTGATGAAAGTGGACAACCCTATCCTCAAGATCGACTCCACAGACAAGGATATCGTAAACGCCGTCAACCGTCCTGCCCCGGGCTACAGCCTGGATAAGACCATTGAAGACCTAAAGAAATTCAACGGAAACTTCATACTCCAGACCATCTTCTTCAAGACCATAGACTTCGACCTTACGGACAAAAAGCTCACGGAAGACTGGAGGAATCTTGTCAGACAGCTCAGGCCGAGGCAGATAATGATGTACACCCTGGACCGCGACACTCCAGCCAAAGACCTGAAGAAAGCAACAATGGAAGAGATGCGGGAGATCGCCCTTCCGCTCAAGGAAGAGGGATTTAACATAACCATTAACGGAGAAGCCGTATGAGAGCAGTAATACAGAGAGTCAAGCATTGCAGCGTCACCATAGAGGGCAAGGTGAAGTCTTCCATCGGCAAGGGAATGCTGGTGCTGCTTGGCGTGGGAGAAGAAGACGGGGATGAAGACATAGCCTACCTGGTAAAGAAAATCTCCAACCTGAGAATCTTCGACGACCAGAACGGAGTGATGAACATCTCGGTAATGGATGACGGTGGAGACATCCTGGTTGTCAGCCAGTTCACCCTGATGGCCTCAACCTACAAGGGGAACCGCCCGTCCTATATCAAGGCTGCAAGGCCGGAGATTTCCATACCCCTCTACGAGGAATTCGTAAAGCAGCTCGGCATAGCCCTGGGAAAGGACATCCCTACCGGAGAATTCGGGGCAGACATGAAGGTGGAACTTCTGAACGACGGCCCCGTAACTATTATTATGGACAGCAAACAGAGAAATTTCTAAAAAACACAAGTATATGAAACTGACCGAAAAGTACAATCTGACAATAAACGCTGAAGAGCTCGAGAAAGAACTCGTCCAGATAAAGGAAAAGGCAAAGGCCAACTTCAATGAGGAAAACCTCAAGATCGCCCTTGGAGCCATAGACCTTACAAGCCTCCACACTTCAGACACCCCTGAATTCATCACAAAGTTCACCGATAAGGTAAACAAGTTCAAGGCACAGTATCCACAGTATCCTCTTCCGGCATCGATTTGCGTTTATCCTAACTTCGCAAAGACCGTAAAGGGAACCCTCAAGGAAGAAGGAGTCGGCATTACCACGGTTTCAGCCTGCTTCCCTTCATCGCAGAGTTTTCTGGACGTAAAGGAGCTGGAAACCAGGCACGCCATTGAAGACGGCGCAACCGAGATAGACATCGTGCTTCCGCACAGCTCTTTCGTCGCCGGTAATCTGGAAGAGACCAGAAAGGAAATCTCATCGCTGAGAAAGGTTACAGAAGGCAAGACTCTGAAAGTCATACTGGAAAGCGGTGCCCTGCAGACCGGATACCCTACCCTTCAGGAAGGAGTCGAGGCTATAGCCGAGGCATCCCTCCTTGCCCTTGAGGAAGGAGCAGACTTCATCAAGACTTCTACCGGAAAGCAGGAGCCAAGCGCCACCCCTATTGCGGCTCTGGTTATGTGCAAATGCCTGAAAGCCTATATGGAAAAGACCGGCAAAAGAAGAGGTTTCAAGCCAGCCGGCGGAGTTTCTTCTTCAGAGGATGCAATACTCTATCTGACTATCGTTGAGCATACTATGGGAAGAGAGCAACTGACTCCAAAGTATTTCCGTATCGGAGCCAGCAGCCTTGCCAACAAGGTTCTCACCTCCCTTGAAGGCACCACTGTGAAGTTCTACTAAAAGAGGATTTCCTCAGCGACGGCGTTGATCAGTTTGCCACGGAAGGCTTCACTCCTTCCGGCATCTATGCAATACTCCCAGTACATTGCACCCAGCAGATGATGCTCTTTCGCAAACCGGCACTTTGCACGGATTGACTGCTCGTTTTCAAAGCCGTAAACAAGATTCCCTTCGGCATCTGCGATGTACGGAACCCAGGCAATTTCGTCCCAGACTTCCTGATACCCTTCTCCCGGCTCTCCAGTCTCCCAGAATTCTTTCTGGAACGGATAGTTCACTCCACCGCCGCTTTTGCCGTAAAACGGCATTCCAAGCACCAGCTTAGCTGGATCAAGTCCTGCCGCAATGTGCATCATCACAGCCTCTTCCGTAGTGCATTGCCCTGCAATCCTGCTCTCGACAGGATTCTCGCAACCTGTCAATTTAGAGGCAAACTGCCTGAAGTAATCGGCGTTGAGAATCACCGGAGTCTGGTACATCTGCCCGTATTGCTGGGCAACTGTAGAATCAGACGGATAGCCCAGAAAACCAAATCCCATCCTTAGGTTTCCGATAAGGCTGTCTCGAAGAAGCTCTGTCTCGAACCTCTTCAGCGGAGCATGGTGATACGGAGCCACAGCCATATCGTAACTCATTATGTTGTAGAAGTCTATATATGGATCAACGGCCTTGAAATCGATGAACCTTGCAGTGGATATGGTTGCAATTGTCAAGAGCTTGTCATCGCCGAGAGCCTCTCTTAGTTCTTTTACCCAAAGGGTGAAATTGTCAATGTCGGTAGGAGCTGAAGAAATGCCTGCCACACCGCTGGAAGGATATTCCCAGTCCAGGTCTATGCCGTCTATTCCGTAATCCTCGACAACCTTCTTGCAGGCAGCAACAAAAGCGTGCCTGTAGGCGGTGTCGGTGACCATCTCGCTGAAGCGGCCGCTCCCCCATCCTCCGATGGAAAGCTGCATGAAAACCTTCCTCTGTGCAGTCTTGTTATACTCGTTCTTCAGATCGGCGATCTCCTTGAACCGTGGTGGGTTCTCAATGCTCAAACCTGAAAATGTACTGTCTATCCTGCCGAAAGCATAATCAATGTGAGTGACCTTCCCGAAATCCGGAAGTGGCTTCCCCTGCCCTCCGCTGACATACGCCACTACCACCGGACCTTGTTTCCCGTTGTCAACTATAACGGAAGAATCTCTGCAACTGCCCATCAACAAGGCAACTGCAAGGACAATGATTGTAAAAAGCCTGCACATGGACCAGATTAGTTTTGCTGATAATAAGTGATTGTGCGCTTGATGATAAAAGTATAGTCTCCCCACTTCTTGGTGCACAACAGCCAGTTGCCCTTACTGTCAAAATCCGATAACTCGACAGTGTAAGGATCATTGTCTTCAACAGGTGCGAAATGAATGGATTCTTCCCGCTGAATGCCAATCACTAAACCGGTGCTATCCCTCTGATAGGTAACTTCAGTGTAATTGCCCATCTGATTGGTAGTCGTATATGTAACTGGGGCCTGGAATCCTTCACCATCTCCATAGGTCAGAACATTTATCCACGGGTCGTCTGACTCAAACGAGATGGTTTCTATCTTGTCCAGGCCATCATAAAGGATTTCAGCATTCTCCTTGTTTCCCCCGCTGCCAGTCCGTACAATTGAAGTGACTTTCCCGTTGGTGTCAAACTGTACGCAGACAGGAAGGACGTGTTCCCCCTGGTCATAATTCACCGATTCAACCTTCCCGTAAAGGTCGAAGGTAGCCAGGTCCTGAGACAGGTATTCATGTTTAACAGCCTCAACAGGTTGTTCTACAACAGGTTCCTCAGCCTTTACCTCTGGTGTCGGGGCCTTGGAAGTTTCTTGTTTCTGTCCCTGTTTCTGTCCGCAGGCAGAAACAAGCAGCAGACAAGCCACTGCAAAAAAGATGTTTTTCATACTATTTGTTATAAGAACTATCGCAATTCAGCTCCGAACTTCTCCTTGAAAAGTCGGAGGAGCTTCTCCATAATGGCATCCACGGCCTTGTCTGTCAAGGTATTGTCAGGATCCTGGAGATAGAAGCTGATAGCATACTGTTTCTTACCCTCAGGAATCTTGTCACCGGTGTATACATCGAAGAGGACTATATTCTTAAGCAGTTTCTTCTCAGCCTGGTAAGCGGCATTTCTGAGGTCTGCGAAGGATACCTGGTAATCCAGCAACAGGGCCAGGTCACGCTTAACTTCAGGGAATCTAGGAAGCTCGGTGAACTTGACAGAGTTCTTCTTGACCTTGTTCAGAAGGACATCCCAGGAGAATTCTGCGGCGTAAACCTTCTGCTTGATGCCGAACTTCTTGGCAAGCTTGTCCTTAATGGCTCCCATTGTAACTATCTCCTTGCCGCTAGACTTAAGCTTGTAAGAAAGACCCTCGGAGAAGATATCTGAAGGAGCTCCCTCATAATCAAGATCTTTGATCTCTATTCCGAACTTCTTCAGAAGGAGTTCCACATAGCCTTTCAAGGAGAAATAGTCTCCACTTACGGTCTGGCTTCTCCAGCTCTTGAGTCCTTCTCCGGTCACAAAGAGGGAGAGTTTCGGACGCTCGGTATAGGCCTTCAGTGTGCTTCTTTCCTCTTCAGGCTTAACATAGTCCTTGTTGAAAGAGTAAACGTTGCCGAACTCGTAGAGCTTGAGCTGGGTCTCCTGACGGTTGATGTTGTAAGCCACAACTTCAAGACCATTGAGAATAAGGGTCTGCCTCATACAGTTAAGGTCTGAAGAAAGCGGGTTGCAGATCATCACCAACTTATCCTGAGGATAGGTTTTGAGGTCTTCGTAATATGCGCTCTTGGTCAGGGAATTGTTCATTGTCTCCAGGAAGCCGTTGGCGGTAAGGGTCTCGCAGGCAGTCTTCCTGATCTTCTCCGGATCAGGATGCGGAGCCACGTTGACTGAGCACTTGAGGCTTCCAGGAAGAGGAACATTGTTGTAGCCCCAAATCCTGAGAACATCTTCCACAACATCGCACTCGCGGTAAACGTCCACCCTGTATGTAGGAACCTTTACGGTGCAGCCAGTCTCGGTCTCGTTTACGAATTCCATCTCCAGATATTCGAGGATCTGATGAATCTTCTCTTTCCCTATCTTGCAGCCCATAAGAGCCTCCATACGGGCATAGTCAAGTTCAACGACCTTCTTCTCGATTGGCTTGGAAATCACATCCTTGACCGGACCTACTATCTTTCCTCCGGCAAGTTCCAGAACCAGCATTGCCGCCCTCTTGAGAGCATATGGAACCATATTCGGATCGCATCCCCTCTCGAAGCGGAAGCTTGCCTCTGTCTTGAGGGTATGACGCTTGGAAGTCTTTCTCACGAATACAGGATTGAAGTATGCGCTCTCCAGGAAAACGGAAGTGGTACTGTCCTTCACGCCGCTGTCCTGACCGCCGAACACTCCGGCAATGCACATCGGACTCTCGGCATTGCATATCATAAGGTCCTGATCGCTGAGCTTGCGCTCCACCCCGTCGAGAGTAGTGAAAGGAGTCCCTTCCTTGCAGAAATCTACCACGATCTTCCGCCCCTTTACATAGTCCACGTCAAAGGCATGCATAGGATTGCCTGTCTCTATGAGGATATAGTTTGTTATGTCCACGATGTTGTTGATTGGACGGAAACCTACGCTGAGAAGCTTTTTCTTCATCCAGTCCGGAGACTCCTTTACGGTGATTCCCTCTATAGTAAGGCCACTGTATCGCGGAGCTCCTTCAGGTTGATTGACAATAACTTCTACGGCCCTGTCATTTTCTTCTCCCGCCTTGAATCCATCCACTGAAGGGAAGGTCAACACACCGCCAAGGTTATTGAGCCTGAGATAAGCGCTGAGGTCCCTTGCTACTCCGATGAAAGAAGCTGCGTCTATGCGGTTAGGAGTAAGGCCTATGGTGTAAACTGTATCTGTCTTGAATCCGAAATAATCCCTTGCCTTCATTCCCACAGGAGTATCCTCAGGAAGTACCATAATGCCGGCATGGTCGTTTCCAACGCCCAGCTCGTCTTCCGCGCAGAGCATTCCAAAGCTCTCCACACCCCTGATCTTGGATTTCTTTATCTTGACATCCTGACCTCCGATAACCAGTTTGGTGTTTATGGTTGCAAGCATAACCTTCTGGCCGGCAGCAACATTTGGAGCACCGCACACAACCTGGAGAATCTCTCCGCTTCCATTGTCAACCTTGGTTACGTGAAGATGGTCAGAATCCGGATGCGGCTCACACTCCAGCACTTTGGCTGTAACCACACCTTCCAGGCCGCCAGGAATCTCTTCCACTATATCCTGGTGCTCAACTTCCAAACCTATGTTGGTCAAAATCTGCGCAACCTCATCTGGATTGAGGTTAAACTTGACATACTCTTTTAGCCAATTGTAAGAAATATCCATAATTAATCTTTTGTATTGTCAAACAATGAATCCACAAACTCTTCGCGGCTGAAAACCTTGAGGTTATCCACCTGCTCGCCCACACCTATGAATTTTACGGGAATCTTGAACTGCTCAGCGATGCCGATGACAACGCCTCCCTTGGCGCTGCCGTCCAGTTTGGTGACAGCCAGGGAAGATATGTCAGTAGCCTTGGAAAACTCCTTTGCCTGGATCAGGGCGTTCTGCCCTGTAGATCCGTCAAGGACAAGCATGACATCGTGAGGAGCATCGGGGACAACCTTCTTCATCACGTTCTTTATCTTGGTCAGCTCGTTCATCAGACCCACTTTGTTATGAAGCCTTCCGGCAGTATCTATTATCACCACATCCATTCCCTTTGCAACCGCAGAACTTACAGTGTCAAAGGCAACTGCGGCGGGATCAGCTCCCATCTTCTGCTTGACGATCTCCACTCCGGCCCTCTGGGCCCAGATATCCAGCTGCTCCACTGCGGCGGCACGGAAAGTATCGGCTGCTCCGATCATAACCTTCTTGCCGGAAGACTTGAGCTGTGAGGCGATCTTTCCGATCGTGGTTGTCTTGCCCACTCCGTTTACCCCCACAACCATCATTATGTAAGGCTTCTTTGAGAAATCAAACACCTTGCTGGAATCAGTGAAGGCGGAATCCACATACTCCTGGTCAGAGACCCCGGTTGTGGAAGAAACTGTCAGCATATCGGAGATTTCCTCCTTGAGAATCTCCATCACCTTGTCCGTGGTGACTCCCTTCTCACGGCGAACCCTCTCCTGAAGGCGGTCCATAATCTTTGAAGTGGTGTCTATTCCCACGTCCGAACCGATGAGGGCTTCCTCAATACTCTCCAGAACCTCATCATCCACAACGCTTTTGCCCAAAAGGGCATCAGCCATCCTTGAGAAGAATCCCCTTCTGGTCTTGTGAAGGCCCAGGTCCAAAGACGAATCCGTTTTTTTCTTTCTAGAGAAAAGTCCCATACAACTCAATGAATTAATCCGGCAAAACCGGAAAATAACTTACAAATATAATCAAAAAAGGGGATGACCGGATGGTCACCCCCTAACTTGCGCGATGGTCCAGAATTTAGTTCTTCTTGCCTGCGAGGAACTCCTTCTCCTGTCCTACAGGAACAACAGCCTCTTCGAAATAGTAAGAACCGGTCTTCTTGCTTCTGACCATACGGATACATTTAACAACATTCTTATTCTGAGACTTGTCGCCAGCGAACGTTGCAACCGCTTTCTTTGCCATATTCTAAACCTTTTTAATTATTTAACTTCTCTGTGCAGCGTAACTCTCTTGAGGTAAGGATTGTACTTCTTACGCTCCAGACGCTGGTTTGTGTTCTTCTTGTTCTTGGTGGTGATGTAACGGCTCATGCCTGGAACACCGCTCTCCCTCTGCTCTGTGCACTCGAGGATAACCTGAACTCTGTTTTCTTTCTTTGCCATAGCCTAACCTCCTTAAACGATGTCAATATAACCATTATCCATAGCCTTCTTGAGCTCAGCCTCGAGGCCATTCTTGTTGATGTTGCGCATACCTGCGGCGCTTACCTTAAGGGTAACGAACCTCTTCTCGCTCTCCAGCCAGAACCTCTTCTCTCTCAGATTAACGGCGAATTCACGCTTGGTGCGCCTCTTTGAGTGAGAAACGTTGTTACCAATCATTCTCTTTTTACCTGTGATTTGACAAACCCTTGCCATAACTGTATCTTTTTATTTTATAATTTCAAAATCGGGGTGCAAATATGAGAAATATTTTTCTAATTCCCAAATTAAATGTTTCTTACAAACTTAAAAATGCGGTTCCATCTGATACTCTGAGGGAAACTGCGGTACCTGTCTCTTGAGAACCATATCAGGTACGGAGTACCTACTATATGGTCTTCAGGAACAAAGCCCCAATACCTGGAATCCAGAGAATTGTGGCGGTTATCACCCATCATCCAATAGTAATCCTGACGGAAAGTATAGGTGGTGGTTTCCTGCCCGTTTATGAAGAATTTACCATCTTTTTCCTCCAGGGAATTATCCTCATAGGATGTAATAATTCTGCGATAGAGGGAGATGTTTTTATCATCCAAGGTGACAGTTGCCCCTGCCTGCGGAATCCATATCGGACCGTAGTTGTCCCTTGTCCAGCGGCGGAGAGTGTCGAACGGGAAAAGCATCAGAGGGGAATCCGGATAATCCGGAGGATACACATCTATGTTTTCCTCGATCTTCAGGACTGCCGGGAAGCGGGAGAACTGAGCAGCCTCTTCTGCCGTCAGGGAAATGTCCGGATATCCCGGAAGTGACGGATCAAACTGGGAATCCTCAGGATTGATCCGCATATCGTCCAGGGTTATCTTGTTGATTGGATCTCCCTTTGTAATAACGGTATA
The DNA here is from genome assembly GCA_902789435.1 of uncultured Bacteroidia bacterium. Classification (GTDB taxonomy): domain Bacteria; phylum Bacteroidota; class Bacteroidia; order Bacteroidales; family UBA932; genus Egerieousia. The sequence goes on from CADAOA010000020.1 coordinate 25,707, forward strand.
GGAGCTCTGGACAGAAGACCTCTGCGGTTCCTTCTTCCTGTTTACATAAACGGCACCGTCAATAACCTGAAGAGTATCTCCAGGAATAGCCACGCAACGTTTTACGTAATTGTCTTTCTTGTCCTTTGGACGCACGACCATAGGGCCGTAAGCATCCACGACAGCCTGTCTGTCACCTCCGTTCAGGCGCACCATCTGATAATAGTCTGCCTGAGGAACCTGCTTCAGTACGGTATCTCCGTGAGGGAAAGAGAACACTACTATATCATAGCGCTTAACCTTCCCGAAACCTTTAAGTCTGCGGTACTTGTTCTGAATGAGAGTAGAATAGGATTCTCCGCCGAAAATCGAATTGTGGACCAGCGGAACCGAAAGCGGAGTCTGCGGAATCTTTGGACCATATGCTACCTTGGAAACAAAAAGATAGTCTCCGGTAAACAGTGTCTTTTCCATAGACGGTGAAGGAATGGTGAACGCCTCGAACCAGAATATCTTTATAACCATAGCCGCAACCACGGCAAAGATACCTGCGTCGAGCCAGTCCAGAAGAGTATCGGTGAAGTTACCCTTCTTCTCCTTCCGCCTCCAGAAAGCCCACTTGACCTTCTTGGTCACGTATAAATCGAAAATTACCGGCAAGCCCAAAAGCCACCAGTAATTTCCGAGCCATATGACCCACAAAAGGTAAAGCGTTCCCCAAAGGGCGAACTTAAACCATTTGTTCCGATAGAATCCCATCCACGGTCATATTAGTCCAAAGACTTTACTACCTTCTCGAAAGCCTGAGGATTATTCATAGCCAGATCGGCGAGGACCTTGCGGTTGAGGCTTACATTGTTCTTGGCAAGCTTGCCGATGAACTGGGAGTAATTCAGACCGTAAGCTCTTACGGCTGCATTGATTCTCTGGATCCAGAGTACCCTGTAGTTTCTCTTCTTGTCCTTGCGGTCGTTGTAGGCGTGTGTCCAACCTTTCTCAAGGGTGTTCTTTGCTACGGTGTAGACGTTAGCCCTTGCGTGGAAATTGCCTTTGGTCTGCTTTAAGATTTTCTTGCGTCTTGCTCTTGACGCTACAGAATTTACACTTCTTGGCATAATTCATTGTTTTTGGAAGCCAGCGCTCTTCTCCAATAAGAGACTTGTTCTGCTGGACGTCCGGTTAATAATTTAGTTAACTCTTTAAGAGAGAATCAGCTGTTTAACTCTCTTCTCGTCACTGCCTGCAATCACACCGGAGTAAGCAAGATTTCTCTTGCGCTTGGTGGTCTTCTTAGTCAAAATATGACTGTGGTAGGCATGACGCCTTTTGATTTTACCCGAGCCAGTAAGCTCGAAACGCTTTTTGGCACTGGACTTGGTCTTTAATTTTGGCATATCTTTACTTTTTTTTAATAGGTGCAATTATCATTGTCATCCTCTTTCCTTCAAGGAGTGGCATCTTCTCAGCCTTTCCGAACTCCTCAAGTTCCACTGCAAATCTCAGAAGGAGCTTCTCGCCCTGCTCCGAGAATAGGATCGAGCGTCCCTTGAAAAACACGTACGCTTTCACCTTGTTGCCTTCCTTGAGGAAGTTCTTGGCATGGTTCAACTTAAACTGGAAGTCGTGCTCGTCGGTCTGCGGACCGAAACGCAGTTCCTTGATCTCAGTCTTGGCTGCGTTGGCCTTCATTTCCTTGGCCTTCTTCCTCTGCTGATAGAGATACTTCTGGTAATCAACTATCCTGCATACAGGAGGGGTTGCGTTAGGTACGATCTCAACCAAATCGAGCTCCATTTCCTGGGCCATCTTCAATGCCTGAGCTATAGGGTAAACCTTCTGCTCCGGCACATTGTCTCCGACTACCCTGACTTCGGGTACTCTGATCTGCTCGTTGAAACGAGGGCCTTCTTCTTCCTTGCGGAAGTTTTTCTGCCCTTTCAAGCCCGGCTTCCCGGCTGGGGTTGCTGGCTTGTGGAACTGGTTCGTTCCCTGTGGCTTAAAACCACCGGAACGGGGTTTGAATGCTGCGATACGCTATCCTCCTATTTTAAGTTAAACATATTATTCTGCAGGTTTAACCGGTTCTCCCAGTTCCTGCTTTATTTTCTCATTAATCAGAGCAACGAATTCCTCCACCTTCATAACTCCAAGGTTTTCACCACCTTGCTTTCTTACTGCCACACATCCGCTCTCCATTTCCTTTTCTCCGACAACCAGCAGATAAGGCATCTTCTTAAGCTCGTTTTCCCTGATTCTCTTGCCTATAGTTTCGTTGCGGTCGTCTATGGAGGCGCGAATTTCGCAATTTTTTAGTGAATTGCAAACTTTTTTGGCAAAATCCACATATTTTTCCCCGACTGGGAGCACTACGCACTGGTCCGGAGTCAGCCACAGAGGCAGATTTCCGGCTGTATGCTCCAGCAGAACGGCTACGAATCTCTCCATAGATCCGAACGGAGCCCTGTGAATCATGATCGGGCGATGCTTGAGATTGTCCGCACCGGTATATTCAAGTCCGAATCTCTCAGGCAGGTTGTAGTCGACCTGGATGGTTCCCAGCTGCCACTGCCTTCCAATAGCGTCCTTGACCATAAAATCCAGTTTAGGACCGTAGAAAGCAGCCTCGCCATACTCAACCTTGGTCTTCAGGCCCTTTTCGGCTGCAGACTCGATGATGGCCTGCTCTGCCTTCTCCCAGTTCTCCTCGCTTCCGATATACTTTGAACGGTCTACCTTGTCGCGGAGAGATACCTGAGCGGTGTACTGGTCGAATTTCAGTGTCTTGAATATGTAAAGCACGATGTCTATAACCTTGCAGAACTCTTCCTTCAGCTGGTCCGGCCTTACGAACAGGTGGGCGTCGTCCTGGGTGAATCCGCGGACTCTTGTCAGGCCGTGCAGCTCTCCGCTCTGCTCGTAGCGGTATACGGTTCCGAACTCGGCGAACCTTAAAGGAAGATCCTTATAGGAACGTGGCTTGGTCTTGTATATCTCGCAGTGATGAGGACAGTTCATCGGCTTGAGAAGGAATTCCTCGCCTTCCTGCGGAGTTGTAATCGGGCGGAATGAATCCTTGCCGTATTTTGCCCAGTGTCCGGAAGTTACATAGAGTTCCTTCTGGCCTATATGAGGAGTGATTACAGGAAGGTATCCGAGGAAGTTCTCCAGTCTGGTCCTGAGGGCTGCTCCCCTAGGAAGCCACAGAGGAAGACCGGCTCCGACCTTCTGGCTGAAGGCGAACAATTCCAGGTCTTTGCCCAGCTTGCGGTGGTCACGTTTCTTGGCCTCTTCCAATACCTTCAGGTACTCGTCCAGCATGCTCTTCTTAGGGAAGGTAATACCGTAGATTCGGGTGAGCTGCTTGCGCTTCTCGTCTCCTCTCCAGTATGCTCCGGCGATGGAAGTCAACTTTATGGCCTTGATCATTGCTGTGGACATGATGTGCGGTCCGCGGCAAAGGTCGGTGAAGTTTCCGTTAGTATAGAAAGAAATCGATCCGTCCTTAAGTTCCCCTATCAGTTCTGTCTTGTACTCGTCTCCCTTGGCGGTGAAATAGTCAAGAGCTTCCTGCTTAGGAACTTCCCGGCGAACATACTGCTCGCCTGTGCGTGCCAGCTCCAGCATCTTGTCTTCCACTTTCTTGAGGTCAGCCTCGGTGAGGGTCTTGTCTCCGAGATCGACATCATAGTAGAAACCGCTGTCGATGGCAGGGCCGATTCCGAACTTTATGCCCGGATAAAGGGCCTCCAGTGCCTCTGCCATAAGGTGAGACGAAGAATGCCAGAAAGCTTTCTTTCCTTCGTCGTCATCCCACTTGTGCAGACGGATGGACGCATCGTTTTCAATTGGTGTGCGCAGGTCAGTAACCTGGTCATTTACAGAGACAGACAACACCTCTGCCGCAAGACGGGGGCTAATGCTCTCGGCAATCTGATACCCCGAAATGCCTTTTTCAAATTCCTTTACACTCCCGTCAGGAAATGTAATCTTTACAATACTCATAGTGTATACCTTTAGTTAATTATCTCAAGTGCAATACCTAGCACTTGGCTTCAAATAGCCTGCAAATCTACAAAATTTAATATCTTTGCACAACATACCAAGCCAAACTCATTGTCATTTATGGAAGAAAACAAGGTTCAACCGGTAAGCAAGTTCAACACCGCAGCCATTGAAGGACTCAAACTGGCGGCTATCAGCATCATCTTCATGCTTATTTCCTCACTGATACCTCAGAACACCACTGGAGGAATCCTAGCCATAATCCTTTCCCTCCTCAAGCTGGCGGCAACCATCACTTTCCTTTGGTTCGCAATGAAGAAATACTCAGTCCGCAATGCAGCCGTAGAGGGTTTCACAACTTATGGTAAGGTTTTCTCTTTCGGATTCCTTACTTCGCTGTTTTCAGGCATCGTGCTTGCGGCTTTTACCTTCATCAACATGAAGTTCATAAGTCCGGAGATGACCGAAACCGCAAGAGAGGCGCTTTCTACCCAGCTTTCGGCCATACCTACCGTGGATTCAAGTATGATAGACATGATTTCCGCCAACCTGGAAGCCGTGTCATCCTTCGGAATGCTGTTCAACGCCTTGTTCTACGGACTAATTTGGTCCCTGATACTGGCGGCTTCCACAAAGGTCAACCCTGCTGGCAATTTCTATAACAACTAAGACCCAATATGGACATTTCGGTCGTAATAGCACTTTACAACGAAAAGGAATCGCTGAGAGAACTGGTTTCCGGAATCAGGGAGAATCTGGATGCCGCTTCCCTTTCCTATGAGATAATAATGGTCAGCGACGGAAGCACGGACGGTAGCTGGGAAGAGATTGAAGCCATCGCCTCCGAGGCCAACGCTGAAGGAAAGCAGATTATTCACGGAATCTGTTTCAGGCGCAACTACGGAAAGAGCGCCGCCCTGTACTGTGGATTCGAAGCCGCCCAGGGAGATGTTGTCATCACTATGGATGCCGACCTCCAGGACGACCCGAAAGAACTCCCTGAGCTTTACCGCATGGTCAAGGAAGAGGGATATGACCTTGTAAGCGGCTGGAAAAAGAAAAGATACGACAACAAACTCACAAAGAACATCCCTTCAAAGATATACAATGCCACCGCCCGTTGCGTGACAAAGGTCAAGCTCCACGACATGAACTGCGGGCTTAAGGCCTACAAGAATGAGGTGGTCAAGAACATCGAGGTCTATGGAGAGATGCACCGATACATTCCGTTCCTGGCCAAGGAAGCCGGATTTACCAACATCGGAGAAAAGGAAGTCGCCCATCACAAACGCAAATTCGGAAAGAGCAAGTTCGGCCTCAACCGTTTCGTAAACGGTTATCTGGACCTGATGAGCCTTTGGTTCCTTCAGAAGTTCGGCAAGAAGCCAATGCACTTTTTCGGGGTATGGGGAACTATAATGTTCCTGGTCGGCGGCATAATCGCCCTGTGGATAATCATCCGCAAACTCGTCCTACAGCACATGATGCAGAGCCAGCTCGACACCCAGGGATTCACGGAGATAAAGCTCAGGGCCGTAACGGACCAGCCGCTGTTCTACATCTCCCTTGTCGCCATAATACTTGGAGCCATGCTGTTTTTGACCGGGTTCATCGCAGAGCTCATAAGCCGCAACTCCACCCAGAGGAATACCTACAAGATTAAAAAACAATTCTAACGGCCTATAGGTCTGGCTGGAACGCCAGCCACCGTAACTCCGTCGGGGACATCTTTCGTGACTACCGCCCCGGCCGCTATCGTTGCGTTATCGCCGATGGAAATGTCTCCTATCGCGATGCTGAGTGCACCGAATTCAACATTTCTCCCTATCCTTGGGGCTCCGGTATTGCCTCTCCCCTTGTTTCCTACCGTAACTCCCTGGCGGATATAGACATTTTCCCCGCATGTCGCCGGATAGAAGACTATCCCGCCACCATGCGCAATCGTGAAATGTCTGGGAAGATGAAACTTGGAGGATATTTCTATTCCGTATTTTCTCCTGAGACGGTTAAGATACAGAAGATGAATGTAATAAAGAGGTCTCAGCACCTTTACTCCATGAAGCCAATAGCAGATCCTGTGATGGAAGATATACTTGAAAGGCGGCACAAAGAAAACATTGCGGAAAAAGGAACCGCAGTAGTTGGGATTATTGGCATCTTCCTTTAGTTCCCCGACAAGCATCCTGAATGTAAACCGGTCTTTCATAGCTGGGCAAAATTATCTTTTCACCCGGATTCCAAGGATGCCTAAAGACATAATTCTCAAATTGTACGTGAAGATTTTCACGATTCCGGAATCGTAAATGATATTTGGACGATTTTAGTAAATTTGTCAAGCAAAAGACCGTTATGAAAAAGATATATTTACTGGCTCTGGCTATCGCCTCAGCGATGTTTTCAAGCTGCAGCGGGCCTAAGGACGGGGATTACACCCTGCATCTTCTCACCACAAACGATGTTCACGGAACCTGGTTCGACTCCACCTATACGGACGGAAACCAGAAAAAGTCCCTGATGGCCATAAGTCAAGTGGTCAACCGCTTCAGAGACAGCGTGGGAGCAGAGAATGTAATACTCATCGATGCTGGAGACTGTCTCCAGGGAGACAACGCCCCCTACTATTTCAACTATGTAGACACAGTGTCCCCTCACCTGTTTCCAAGGCTTCTGGAGTATATGAAATACGATGCGGTTGCAGTGGGCAATCACGACATAGAGACCGGACACGACGTGTTTGACAGGGTGGCTGCCCAGATGGCAGAAAAAGGCATACCGTTCCTCGGCGGAAACGCCATCAAAGACAGCTGCCCCGTCTCTGAAGAAGACGGAGAAAAGACCGGATACAGTTTTGAGGACAGATATTTTCCTGTATACAAGATCGTTGAAAGAGGTGGGCTCAAGGTAGCTATCCTTGGTTATTCCAACCCTAACATGAAGGCCTGGCTGGACGAAAGCGTGTTCAGCGGAATCCATTTCGTGTCCCTGATTCCTCTGGTTCAGCAGGATGTGGACAAAGTCATCCAGAAGGAAAAACCCCAGGTTGTGATAGTAGCCATCCACTCCGGCACCGGAGATGGCAAGGGCAGCAGCTATGAAAGCCAGGGTCTGGATCTTCTCAACAGTCTCAGAGGAGTGGACTTCGTAGTCTGCTCTCACGACCACAGGCCTTATACAGCGCAGACGGACAGCATCTGCCTGATTAACTCCGGAAGCCATTCCAAGAACGTTGGCCACGGGCAAATAAACCTCAAGATCAAAAAAGGCAAGGTGGTGGAGAAAAAGGTGACATCCGAGAATATCGAATCCGACCTTAAGGACGTGGACACCGTGATGAGAAACATGTTCCGTCCTGAATTTTTGAAAGTCAGGGAGTTTACCCTCACCGAAGTGGGAACCCTTGACAAAGATATGGCAACCCGGGATTCATACCGCGGAATGAGTTTCTACATGAACCTCATCCATACGGTGGGGCTGGCTTCTTCCGGTGCGGACATCTCCATAGCGGCACCTCTGACATACAACAAGACCATCAAAGCCGGCAGTCTGGTGTACAACGACCTGTTTACAATCTATCCGTTCGAGAACCAGATGTTCGTCATCACGATGAGCGGACGGGAACTCAAAGACTATCTGGAGGCTTCCTACGACAAGTGGATAATGGCCGACTCTACCGGGCATCTGCTCAAGATCCAGCTCAGGGAAGATCCCCGCAACAACCAGGAGGTCTGGTCTTTCGTTAACCGCTCATATAACTTTGACTCCGCAGCCGGAATCTATTATTCCGTGGATATAACGATGCCTACAGGGGAAAGAGTCAAAATACTGTCCATGGCAGACGGTACTCCTTTCGACATGGACAAAACCTACAAGGTTGCAATGACATCCTACAGGGCAAGCGGTGGCGGAGGACTGCTGGATGAAATAGGAATAGAGACGGACAGGATAGATGAGCGCATAGTCGCCAAGTACCCTGAATACAGGGACGTTATCTACAGGTACCTGCAAAAGCACAAGACTATCAAGGCCGACGAGGTATCGGACCGCAATATAATCGGCGGCTGGGAATTCATTCCGCGCCTGAAAGCAAGGAAACTCCTTGACCAGGATATGAATCTATTATTCGGCGAAGATTAACCTTACAACACCTCTGCCGCGTCGCGGATGGCTTCACTCATCGTAGGATGAGGGAATACGGTGTTCTTCACCTGAGTGGCAGTTGCGCCAAGGTCCAGGGCCAGAACCATTCCGCCAATTATTTCCGTAACATCTGCTCCTATCAGATGGACGCCGAGGAGCTTGTCCGTATCGGCATCGCTGATGAGCTTGACGAATCCGTCTGTCTTGCCGGCGGCCGTAGCCTTTCCGGAAGCGGTAAACATGAACTTTCCGACCTTGTAGTTGATTCCCAGTTCCTTTGCCTTGCGCTCGGTCATTCCGCAAGAAGCTATCTGAGGAGTGGTATATGTTGCGCCAGGGATATGGTCGTAGTTAATCGGATGGAATTTGGCAGGTCTGCCCTCGGCATCAGTCTTTCCTTCATCCTCAGCGATGTGTTCCACACACGCAACAGCCTCAGCGGAAGCCATATGCGCAAGAGCTGGAGTAGGTATCACGTCTCCGATGGCGTATATGTTGGCCACTCCGGTATGGTAGAAACTGTTAACACTGATCTTGCCGCGGTCTGTGGCGATACCGACATTCTCAAGGCCGAGGTCATCTGTGTTAGGAGCAACGCCAACGGCGCAGAGAACCCTTTCGACCTTAATCGTCTCCACTCCCTTCTTGCTCTCCACGGTAACGGTAACGTTTTCAGGATCTGAAGACTCCTTGTCTATCTCCACTCCGCATACCTTGGTGCTTACCATAACCTTCATTCCATCCTTGCGGAAAGAGCGGCTGAGCTGGGCGGATACATCGTCATCCTCCAGAGGAACTATGCGGTCCAGGAACTCGATCAGGTGAACCTGGCATCCCATAGCCATATAGAAGTCTGCCAGTTCGCTTCCGATTGCTCCGGAACCGATTACTGCCAGAGACTTAGGGAGGGTCTGAGGTACAAGCGCCTGCTTGTAGGAGATTATCTTCTCGCCGTCAAACGGAGCAAAAGGCAGAGCCTTCGGATGGGCTCCGGTGGCGATGATAATATATTTTCCTTCAAGCGTTTCATCTCCAACGGTTACGGTATGTTCGCCGGTAATGGTGGCCTTGCCGTTGACAACGGTAATCCTGTTCTTCTTGAAAAGGAATTCCACTCCCTTTCTCATCTTGTCTGCAACTCCCCTTTCCCTTTCAACGATCTTGGCAACGTCTGCCTTGAGGTCTTTGGTGCGCTCAGGGTCAGCGATATTGTCTCCATCGAAGGATATTCCGTATGAGGCAAGATGCTTGAAAGCCTGGAAAGTTTCAGCTGATTTAAGTAAAGCCTTGGTTGGGATGCAGCCCCAGTTGAGGCAGATTCCGCCAATTTCGGCTTTTTCCACAACAGCTACATTGAATCCATATTGAGCGGCCTTTACGGCGGCAACATATCCGCCAGGGCCTGAACCGATTACTATAATGTCGTATGTCATATCGCGATAAAACTAAACAAGTCCTTTTCCGTGGCAGTTCTTGAATTTCTTGCCGCTTCCGCAAGGGCAAGGGTCATTCCTGCCGACTTTCTTCTCTACGTGTACAGGCTGGTTGCTTCTTTCCTGCCTTCCGGCTGCAGCTGCGGCCTCGGCACTACCGTCGTCCCTTCTCATACTCATACGGCTCATATCCGTCTTCTTGCGGCGGGCCTCCTGCCTGAGCTGGGCGTCATTTTCTTCCCTCAGATTGACCTGAGCCCTTACCAGGAATGATATCACATCCCTGCTGATGTTCTCAACAACGCTTGAGAAGAGGTTGTAGCCTTCGAATTTGTAGATAATCAGAGGATCCTTCTGTTCGTAGGTGGCATTCTGAACGCTCTGCTTCAGGTCATCCATATCCCTGAGGTGCTGCTTCCAGTGCTCGTCTATCTTAATCAGGGTTACGCTTCTTACCAGGGCCTTCTGGATTTCCTTGCCCTTGGTGTCCATTGCCTTTTTCATATTGACGATAAGGTTCAGCACCTTATGACCGTCAGTAATAGGAATTGCTATGTTCTGGTAGGCGGCAGCCTGAGTTTCATATACTCTTTCAACTATAGGGAATGTCTTGGTAACCAGAGTCTCTCCCCTTCTTTCAATTACCTCGGCGATTGCCTGCTCCAGAAGGTCGCTCATCTGGTTCTTGGAGCAATTGCGGAAGAACTCCTCGTCGAACTGAGGATCAATGGAAACCTGCTTGATCATCTCCAGCTTGAATCCCTCGTAATCGTAATCATCCTTGCGGGAAGCCAGAGCCTCTGCAAAGTCGGCGATCATGTTCTGAAGGTCAACGTCCATCCTTTCTCCATTGAGGGCGTTGTTTCTGCGGGCATAGATCACAGTTCTCTGGGTATTCATCACATCGTCATACTCCAGAAGTCTCTTCCTGATGCCGAAGTTGTTCTCTTCAACCTTCTTCTGCGCCCTTTCCACGGATGAAGACAGCCATTTGTGCTGAAGTACCTCTCCGTCTTTCATTCCCATACGGTCCACGAGCTTGGCTATCCTGTCAGCTCCGAAGAGTCGCATAAGGTTGTCCTCCAGGGAAACATAGAACTCGGAAGAACCCGGGTCTCCCTGTCTTCCGGCACGGCCTCTGAGCTGGCGGTCCACACGGCGGCTGTCGTGTCTTTCAGTACCGATGATGGCAAGACCTCCTGCCTCGACAACTCCAGGACCGAGCTTGATGTCAGTTCCTCGTCCTGCCATGTTGGTTGCGATGGTGACAGTTCCCGGCTGACCGGCATTGGCAACGATTTCGGCTTCCTTGGCGTGAAGCTTGGCATTCAACACATTATGTGGTATCCTTCTAAGTTTCAGAGATTTGCTAAGCATCTCGGAAATCTCCACGGAAGTTGTACCCACAAGAACCGGACGGCCCTGGTTTCTCAGTTCCGTGATTCTGTCTATAACGGCGTTGAACTTGTCTTTCCTTGTCTTGTAGATGAGGTCCTCCTCGTCTTTTCGGATAACCGGCTTGTTGGTAGGAATGGTTACTACATCCAGCTTGTAGATCGACCAGAACTCTCCGGCTTCTGTCTCGGCGGTACCTGTCATACCGGCAAGTTTCTCATACATACGGAAG
>CADAOA010000021.1 GCA_902789435.1 uncultured Bacteroidia bacterium
TTCGTAAAGATTCAGACAGCCGTAAATGACAAAGCCGGATGGATAGGGGAAGTCTCCACCGAAATCTTCTCCATCGCGGATTATAACATGAGCAAATAACCTAGGATTTGCGGTTGGGATTTTTCGGGAACCAGCCCTTGCGGACCCTTTCCCTCTGGTGGAACACTTCCAGGATTCCCCAGAAACTTGAGAAGGAAGCTACTCCCAGGATGGCGCTCCAGAAAATGCTTGGAGTAAGGCAGGCCCATACTCCTAAGCCGATTCCGGCAATAAGGAAAGCCCACCATATCTTGACACCAAAGTAATATTCACCCTTGATCACCAGAGGATGGAAGATTCCGATGATCAGGAAAGAGATTGCGCCTATAAGTATTCCGTTCCAGTTCATATAGCAGTTTTCAAGGGGCAAATGTAATAATAAAAAATGCTAATTTTGCATTATGTCACCGATGCCTTTCTTCATAAGAAGGATGGACACCAAGGGCTATATCAAGGCCGCTGAGGTACCTCCCAGAGCTTTTCCGCTTGTCAGTTTTGCTTATCTGACCGGTGGAGAAATTTTGGTTGAAGCTGAAGGAGAGCTGTTTCATTGCACTGCAGGGCATCTTTTTCTTCTTCCCGAGAACCGTCCTTTTTCCATCCTATATTATCGCGATGCTCATGGTTATACAGGAGGTTTCCCTGCCTCCATGGCTGGAGAAAAAGCGCTGATTGCCCAGCCACTTCATTTTGCGTTCTGGTTCGAAGAGGCACAATTCGCCGGAGAGCTTTTCAATATGATGGCAAGAGCGTCAGAAAAGAATAAGGGCGAGTTTATTCAGAACGCTGTCAGGCTTTTGCTGGATATGCTCCCGGCAAATGTCTGCGGACATCCCGGGGCAAGCAATTTCCTCAGACAGATATTCAATCCGGATCTTCCTTTCGGGGAGCTTGAAGACTATGCCAGGGAGGCAAGTCTTACTCCAAATGGTTTCTGCAGGATGATCCGCCGGGAAACTGGGCGCAGTCCCGGAGAGTGGATAGCCATTGCCCGCCTGACCCGGGCAAAGCATTTTCTCCAGGAAACTGAAATGCCGGTTCTGGATGTTGCCTTTGCTGTGGGGCTGAGCGACCAGTCTTATTTTTCCCGCTTTTTCCGCAAGCAGACGGGGATGACACCGCTGGAGTTCAGACAAAAAATGAGAGAGGCGCACAAATAATCCTAATTACGGATTGACAAACACTATTTTTTCTGACAAACTATTCTGATATTTGTCCTCATGAATATGAAGAAGACAATGAGGAATGTGACAGCCGTGCTGTCCTTTATGCTTTTATCCTGCCTTTATGCTTATGGGCAGGATAATTCGGCTATTTATCAGGCAGATACAATCGCAGAGTATTCAATAGAGAGCCTATGGGTCGTGGATTCCCCTAAGGAGAACAGGGTGCTGAGGAACCAGCCGGTTTCCTCGTCCATCGTTCAGCGGAAGGCCTTGGAAGATGGCAGGGTGTTTTCAATGAAGAACCTTACGGGGTTGGTGCCGAATCTCTACATTCCGGATTACGGGACAAAATACACTTCATCCATTTATGTAAGGGGAATAGGTTCAAGGATCAATTCTCCGGCAGTGGGAATCTATGTAGACGGTATTCCGTACTTCGACAAGAGCGGATTTGACTTTGATTATTCAGATGTAGAGAGAGTGGAAGTGCTGAGAGGACCTCAGGGAACCTTATACGGCAGGAATACGATGGGCGGATTGATAAATGTCAAGACCAAAAGCCCGTTCGACTATTCCGGAACGGACCTGATGCTGAGTGCTGCCACCAAGAATGGATATAGGGCATATCTGACTCATTATCATAGGATCAGCGATAAGTTTGCTTTCTCGGCCGGAGGATTCTACGACTACAGCGGAGGATTCTACAGGAATGAGTTTGACGGAAAGAAGATTGACAAGGGATCCAGTGCCGGAGGAAGGATGCACGGGATATGGAGGCCATCTGGGGCTTTGTCATTTGACCTTAACGTGAGCTACGAGTACAATGATGACGGAGGATATCCATACGGAGCCTATGACAAGGCTACGGGCGAGTTTTCCCTCCCGTCTTACAATTACAAGAGCGGTTACCGCCGAAATCTCCTGAATGCCGGACTGATAACGTCTTATTCTCCGAAGGGAGTGGGAATCACCATCCACAGTGCCACTGCCTGGCAGTATCTCAGTGACAAGATGAGGATGGATACGGATTATTCACCGGCAGACCGTTTCACGATGAACCAGCAGCAGAGGCAGAATACCATAAGCCAGGAGGTTATCGTAAAGGGCAGGTGGAATGAGATCTGGGGCGGAATGGATTTCTCCACGGGAGTGTCGGGATTCTATCAGTGGAACAGGAATTTTACTCCGATGACATTCGGGAGCGATTTCATTTCTTCTCTCCAGGCAACTATGGATGCAGCGATGGCGCATTCTCCTGTTAAAGTCAAGCTTACGGACGATTATATGGACATTCCAGGGCTTTTCCATCTGCCATCATACGGTGGAGCCGTTTTCCATCAGAGCGTTTTCAACGATATTTTCGGAGCGGAAGGATTGTCCGCAACCCTTGCCGTGAGGTTTGATTATGAGAAGGTCAAGATAGACTATGCCACATCCTCAGCGATGAATTACCTGATGACAATGCCCGGTGGAAGGACAAGTGAGGGCACTTATAAGGTAGAATATCTTGGAAAGCAGTATCAGGAATCGATGCCTGTACTGCCGAGGCTGGCCCTCAAATATGACTTCAACAAGAGGAACAACATCTACATAATGACTGCCAGAGGTTATCGCGGAGGAGGATTCAATATCCAGATGCTCAGCGATTACATGCAGACGGACCTTCAGAAGAACGTGGGCACCCTGGAAAACGACGAGACCATCAATGCGGCACTTAGGTATAAGCCTGAGTTTGCCTGGAACCACGAGATAGGGGGGCATTTCACTTCAGCCGATTCCAGATTGTCCATGGATGTGAGCCTTTTCTACATGAAGGTGAAGGACCAGCAGGTTTCCCGCTTTGTGGAAAGCGGTATGGGACGTTACACTTCCAATGCCGGAAAGAGCCGCAGTTACGGAGGAGAGGTTTCCCTTCTCTGGAATCCTGTATACGGGCTTGACATCGTGGCCGATTACGGATATACTGACGCCAGATTCACAAGAAACCTTACCCAGGTATCTGTAGTAAAAGACGGAAAGAGAGTTTTGGAAGACAGGGACTTCAAGGATAAGTACGTGCCGTTTGCACCAAAACACACGCTTCATCTGGCAGCATCCTACGGAATAGACCTTAGCCAGAACAGCAAACTGTCCTTCGGCGTGGATTATACGGGAATCGGCAAAATTTACTTCACTGAGGCAAACGATGTCAGCCAGAATTTCTACGGTCTTCTGGGCGGCAGGGTCACTTTCTCCACCGGGAAAAAGAAATCCTCCAGAAGCGGCTATGCGGGTCTGGAGGTTTCCATTTGGTGCAGCAACATCCTGGATAAGGATTATGCACTGTTCTATTTCGATAGCGGAAACGCCGGATTCATGCAGCGCGGCCGCCCTTCCCAGGCCGGAGTTGACCTGAGACTTCGTTTCTGATTACTTTATAAGACCTCTGGCCCTCAGCATTGCCTTAGGGTCGGGCTGGCTTCCCTTGAACATCTCGTAGAGAACCATAGGCTCTTCGCTTCCACCCTTCTCCAGGAAGGTCTTGCGGAACTTGGCAGCTACATCCTTGTTATAGATTCCCTGCTGGGTGAAGAAATCAAATGCGTCCTTGTCCAGAACCTCGCTCCACAGATAGCTGTAGTAACCAGCGCTGTAACCTGAGTTGAAAATGTGGTTGAAATATGTGGTACGGTATCTCGGGATTATCTCCGAAATCAGTCCCATATCCTTGCAGACCTTGTCTTCGAAAGCCTTGATATCCACTCCTTCCAGTTGCTCCTCGCTGAGTTCGTGCCATTTCATGTCCAGGATTGATGCGGCACAGAGTTCTGCGGTCATGAAGCCCTGGTTGAACTGGCGGGCAGCCAGGATCTTGTTAACCAGGGAATCCGGAATAACCTCTCCAGTTTCATAGTGCTTTGCATATTGAGCCAGGATTTCAGGCTGGAAAGCCCAGTTTTCGTTGAACTGGGAGAAAGTCTCAACAAAATCCCTTGCCACACTGGTTCCGCTTACGGAAGGGTAGTGGCACTTGGTCAGGAGTCCGTGGAGGGCGTGACCGAATTCGTGGAACATGGTCTCCACCTGGTCGATGGTAAGCAGGCCAGGAAGAGAGTCGGTAGGGGCGTTGAAGTTTGCAACGTTCACGATGATAGGGCGGACTTCCTTTCCGTCCTTGTCTACATACTGGTCTCTGAAATTGTTCATCCAGGCACCGCCTCTCTTGGTGCTTCTAGGGAAATAGTCGGTCAGGAATATTCCCAGAAGAGATCCGTCTGAATCGGTTACCTTGAATACGTCAACCTCAGGATTGTATTTAGGAGCGTTCTGGATAGGCTCAACGTTGATTCCGTAAAGAAGGTTGGCTGCGTAGAAGATGCCGTTACGCACGTTCTCCATCTTGAAGTAAGGCTTGGTCTGCTCTTCGTCCAGGTCATACTTTTCCTTTCTGACCTTCTCCGCATAGTAGAACCAGTCCCAAGGTTCGATCTTGCTTCCCTTAGGGAGAAGGCCGGCCTTGATGTCGCGGTCCATAACCTTCTGCATATCGGCTACCTCTTCCTTGCTCTTGGCGTTTGCCGCAACCATTATCTCATCCAGGAATGTGTCCACGGTCTGAGGGTCGTGGGCCATCTTGTCGTCCAGCTGGTAGGCTGCAAAAGTTTCGAAACCAAGAAGTTTGGCTTTCTGAGCCTTGAGTTTCAGTATCTGAAGGCAGAGGGCCTTGTTGTCAAACTCGTCGTCGTGGTTGGCTCGGTTTGAATATGCCTCGAACATAGCCTTTCGCCTTTCCCTGTCCGGGCAGCTTGCCATCTCGTCGGAGTAAGCTGAAACCGGAATTCCGAACTTCTCCTTGAAGGCATTGCTCTGTGCGAGGAGATTATCGCCGAACTTGTGCTGGGCATCGCTGAGGGCCTGGTTTATTTCCTTCATCTTCTGCTGAGCTTCGTCTGCAAGGTCCACACCGTTGCGGGTGAATCTCTGGTAGAGTTTCTTCAGCACCATCTGCTGCTCGCGGTCCAGACGGCTCTGGTCTGCTTCATAGACGGCCTTAACCCTTTCAAAGAACTTCTTGTTCATGAAGATATCATCCGAATGGGCTGTCATAAGCTTGTTTGCCTCGTCTTCAACCTTATTAAGAGTAGAGTCAGCATCGGTCTCGGCGAGATTGAAAAGAACGCCGGAAATCTTTGCCAGGAGCTGTCCAGAGAACTCGAAAGCTTCAACCGTGTTGGCAAAGTTCGGTGCTTCGGGATTGTTAATGATGGCCTCGATTTCCTTTTTGTTCTGTTCTATACCTTCCTTGATTGCAGGAATATAGTCTTCAGTCTTTATCTGGTCAAAAGGAGGAATTCCGTAAGGGGTGTTCCATTCCGCCAGGAAAGGATTCTTGTCTTTGCACGAAGCAACCATCATAAGTATTGCAAAAAGTATTGCCAGTTTTTTCATAATAATTACGGTTCAACAACCTTTACTCCTTCCAAATCTATAATGGTGAACTGAGGAGCTCCGCGATAGTTTGTGAGGATTCCGGTTACGTTAATCAATTTATCTCCGCTGAGGACTTCGGGATCAAGTTCAATGTCAGCGAATTTTGCATAGCCGCTGGTTCTGATCTGGATTTCTGTTCCTCCCATCTTGAAGTACTGGCTTACATAGGTGCCTGTTGCCTCGATGGCGTTCTCTTTCCTGAGCTCTGCCACGGTCTTTGCTCCATCTGCGGTAACTGCAGAATCCCATATGCCGGAATCAAGATATGCCTGCATCTTGTTCTTGCTCATCGCCCAGGTTGTGATTCCCCAGGTCTTGTCGCTGAGGAATACCCTGTTGGCATTGCTCTTCTTGTCTCCGTTAGGATCAGGATAGAGGAGGGCGAAGGCCTCGTTGGCGTACTTCAGGCCTTTGAGGGTTACGAGCTTTTCCATATTCTGAGACAGGGTCAGTTCACTTTCGCTGAGCTCAACCGGAGCAACAGGGGTATCTATCCTGCCTTTGAAAATATGGAGATCAATGATTCTCTGCACATCTATGTATGATGTTTCATACTCTTCTGAAGGATCGTCCAGACCAATCTGGAGCATACCCTCGTAGGTACCCAGGGTAAGTCCGTCCAGTTTGACGAAAACCCACTGTCCCGGTTTATAGTCGTTATAGAGAGAACTCTTTCCTATCTTGATCTCTATGGCTCCGGTAGCGTCCTGGATATACATGGAACGGTAGATGTTACCGCTCTGGTCTGAAGATGTAACCTGTCCGCCGATAATCAGGTTTTTCTCTATATGCACTGGCTTGTCTGTGTACAATGCCTTGACGGCGGCAATCGAGGTATTGGCCTTGATATCCTGATACTGGTCTATGATGGGCTCATCGTAGCCGATGTTTACAACGGGATCCCATTCAGAACAGGAGGCAGTCAGGAACGTAGTCGCAGCTAAAATGTATATGATATTTGATATCTTTTTCATAGCCATTGGAAATTAGAATCTTATATAGAGATTAATCATATAGTTCAGCCCTGGCATATAATAATACTTAGGGTCGAATTTGTAGTAGCACTCCTTACTTCTGGTGTTGTCAACCATACGGCTCTGCTCAAAACCTCCGGTCTTGACGTTCTTGTTGTTGAGAACGTTGTTTACGTTGACATTGAAGCCGACCTGGTATTTTCTCTTTATGTACCAGCTCTTGCCTATGCTAAGGTTGACAATCCAGGCTTTCTTGAACTTTTCCTGAGCTGCCATATCCTCGATTTCCCAAGGTGTGACGATCTTGTCAGGACCGGCTGTTGCCGCATCTGTCCTGAAAAGAGGGTTCATTGCAAGATATGACTTGTCAAAGAAGTTTACGTTGGCATCCAGGAACCAGTAGTTCCTGTTGTATGAAAGTCCTAGGCTTGAAGCCAGCTGCGGAGTGGAAGGAACATAGTGTTGCTTGTACCTGTCAACAACGTAATGGCCTTTATCGTCTTTGTAGTATCTTCCGTCTTCATTGAGCTTGAAAATAGGATGACTCATCCAGTAAGGAATCTTTACATTGTCAACGATGACTTCCGTGGTATTGTCATAGGTCTGGGTCATCTGAGGGTTGGAAGTATAGATGTATTCTCCATAACTAGCCGCGCCCACAATGAATAAGCCACGCAGGAAGATAGGAGCCTTGAAGCCCAGCTCTACTCCCATATGCCTTTCGTCGATTCCGCTCATCGCAAAATTGGTGAACGTGTTCTGACTGTCGTCATACAGGCTCATTACATCAGTCTGGTCCTTGATCTTGGCGAAGAATCCGGTGATTCTGAAGTTCACGTGGTTGTTGTTCAGGGAGTAGGTTGCATCCGCTGAATAAACCTTGGTCTTGTCCATCATAGGGATCATGGTGTTCCTGGTTCTCGGCGATATGAATGCCTTGTTGAAGAACGGAGCCTCTGTGAAGTAACCTCCGCTGACCTCGAACCTGTGACCGCCAAGCAGGCTGTAGCTCAAGACAGCCTTTCCGGAATAGGTGGTGAAGTTTTTCTTTTCACTGTTTCCGAAAGATGATATGACGTCTCCGTACCTGTCGTACTTGGTTAGCAGCTCACCGTTATAATAAATTTCGGAACCGTCTTCGGCAAGTCCGGCGAACAGTCCTTTGCGGTATAGTCCCTCTCTCCAGAATGTGGTCCTCTTAACCTGACCAGCGACACTGGCTCTGAATCCTCTATATCTGAAGGTCCAGTTCATCCAGCCGGTATAATTATGAACGTGAGCGTTGTAGTCATAGCCATATTTATCTCCCTTGTGGAGTATCTGGGCCTGGCCGTGCTTGAAGAAGTAATTGAGATCGTTCTGAATCAGGGCCTCGTTTGATGCATAGTCTCTTTCTGCAAAGTTGTCTATGTTGACAAAATACTCTCCGCCCAGCAGATCGGCAATCTTCTTATAATGCTCGGTCTTGTTCCATTTGGCGTTCGCGCCGGCGGTGATAACCCACCATCTGAATGCGTTCCACTTGAAATTGAACCCTACGTTGAGGTCTTTCTGGTCTACTCTCCTTTCTTCCTGTACATACTTGGATCTGAGACCTGAAGGTGTGGTGCTGTGTTTGTTGACCTCATAAAGCCTGTCCCAATTGATCTGGGTGATGGTCTTGTCATTCTGCTTCCACATATCCTGAGCCCATAGATACTTCTGGAGGTTGATGCGGTTATAGTCCTCATTGTCCATAAGGAAGTAGGAAGGGAGATTGCGGTAGTAGTCCGGCCTCGGGTCAGCGGCATCATACCAGTCAAGGGCGGTGTAGCCGTTCTTACCGAATCTGTACAGGGTGGTGAGGGATGCCTTGAAACGGTCAGAAGGGGTAAAGTCATATTTGAGTATCGCGATAGGCTCGTGAACCCTTCTTTCCCTTGCGTTGCGCCTCTTGCCGTTCTGCCAGCCCCAGTTGGAGTTGTACATATTGTCATTCCTCAGGTTATACACCTCTTGCGTAGATGCATTCTGTGCGCCTCTTGTACCAGGAGTTCCCATTATGGTAGCTCCTATCCTGTGATGCTGCCCAAAGTTTTTCTCTACGCTGGCATAGTACCCGAAAGACCTGTAGAACACGCCGTTGATCCAATCGTTTCCTCCAAGTCTGGCGGAAACGTTGAAAGCATAGCTCCATCCGTTGTCCATAACTCCGGATGCGTATGTAAGCATGAGTCTGAGCCTGTAAAGGCTGCTGTTGGTCATAGCGCTTGCTCTCCAGCCCTTGCGGACATTTGATGCATTTGCCGGAATGTTGGTCAGGCCGTTGTAACCTCCGAAACCATAATCTGAAATCTCGGAACCGTTGACCGTGTATTTGGTTCTGGTTGCCTCGTTCAGTCCGCTCCAAAGAGAGAACGGGGAGAATCCGGTTATAGCATCGTTCATCTTGATGCCGGCGAGGTAAACATCCTGTGCCTCGCTGTTGAAGCCTCTGGTCTTGAATCTGATCGCCGAGAAGTTGTAGCCGGCCTGGTTGTTGAACACGTCGTTCTGACCATAGAGTATGGTCGGGCTATCCTGATAGCCTGAATCCTCCAGGTCAATGTCTATGTGTTCATCATCGGATGTTGTTTCATTCTGGCGGATGATAGGGTAAATGGAAATCGTGAACATGTCTTTCACATATCCATTTACAACGGTGACGTTTACCCTTGTGGTCACGTAGTTGTCTGCAGCTATGACCAAAGTGTAAACACCGTCTTTAAGGTCGGGAATCAGGAAGTTTCCGTCCGAATTCGTGGTAGAGGAGGCAACGCGTTCAGTGCCGCTGAGAAGCAATAGCCTAGCCTCAAAAACCGGAGACCGGTCAGTTCGGTTGATTACCGTTCCCTTAACTCCGCCTGTAGGTGTCTGCGCCCAGGCCATGGCTGAACACAGAAGTACGGCTAAAAACAGGGAAAATTTCTTTAGCATATATTTATTTTTTATTCGTTACAACAATATAAGTAGGGTAGTGGTCACTGTAGCCACCCACAAAAGCTCCATTGGAGAAAGTCCTGAAAGGAACATCCTTGTACTGTCCCTCTTCAGTTGCCATCCAAGGCTTGTGGAATATCCTGCCATAGAATTTCTTGCGGACTATAGGAACTATCCTCAATGTGCCATTTTCTGCATGTGCCAGATTGTGGTTGACAAGAAGGAGATCGTAGATATTCCAGGCTCCCTGATATGCCAGGGAACCGTATCCTGCCTTGAGCATAGACAGGAACGGAGAGAAAAAGTCTCCCTCACCAACATCTTCAATGTTTTCCTTTCCATGCAAATAGACTGTCATGCTCTCGTCGTCAGGATTATCATTCATGTCTCCCATAACCACGATCTTTATCCCCGGGAACTCTTTCATAAGCTCTTCCGCTCTCTTGTAAATGATTTCAGCTCCACGGCTTCTCAGGTCTCCTCCCTTGCCTCCGATCCTGGAAGGCAGGTGGGCTACGAAGAAGGCGAACATCTCTCCTCCCAGAAGGCCTCTTACCATCAGTATGTCTCTTGTGCGGAAAGCGGCCTTGCCCGCTGAATCCAGGTCAAAAACGATTTTGTCAGAATTGAAGTTGAACGGAAGACTCTCCTCGTCCAGAACCTCGAACTTTCTTGGCTGATAGAGAAGGGCCACGTCAACTCCACGGAAATCAGGGCCGTCGAAATGGGCAATCATATAGCCTGCATCGGCGATCTGGGGATCGTTCACCAGATCTTCCAGCACGTGCCTGTTCTCGATTTCGCTCACTCCAAGGACTGCGTGATAGACGCTGTTCTCTTCCTTCATTGCCTTGATGACTTTCGCCATATTGTGCACCTTTTTCTGATACTTGACATCGGTCCACTCATTGGCGCCGTCAGGGAGGTATTCGAAGTCGTTCTTCCCGTCGTCATGATAGGTGTCAAACAGATTCTCAAGATTGTAGAACCCTATGACGTATGTTTTTACCTTGTTCTGTGCCAGACAGTTGCCACCGATAGGCAGCATCAGGGCCAGAATCATGTATGCAAGTAGTTTCTTCATAAAGCAATTATTTACCACCAATAAGATACTTTAGTAGGATCTTCAGCCTCCACCTGGTCCGAAACACTCTTTCCCGCAACTTTTTCCAGGTTAGGGAAAAGATCCAGACCGATCTTGGCTTCAAGAGCGTCTATGCTCATCACGATATCGGTCTTGGTCTTGTCTATGTTGGAGAAACTGTAGGCCTTGTGCTCGAAATACATTGCCAGTCCCATGAAGTCGCTGTAACCGATGGTGCTGTTTTTCTTGTAGCGGAGCACTGCCTTATAGTAGGCAACAGGAACCGTGACTGCCTTTCCGTTGTTGTCATAGGCTTTCTTGGAGCTTCCTTTTGTGATGCAGCCTGTTACAACATAAAGTGTGTCGCATGTTGTGGACCATCCTCTCACCAAGCTCTCTGCCGTAGCCCAGATATTACTGTTGAAGGCATTCATCTGGGGAGTCATGTTAGAGTAATAGAACGTCTTTTCATTTTCTTCTTTTGTAAGTCTATCGGCAGAAGGTAACTGATGTCCTCTGTCATAACCTCCTTTATAACCGGAAGAGAGTGTTGGCTGTTCAGAAGGAGATAATTTAGGGTCAAAACCCCAAGCATTGGTTCTCTGACCTTTACCTATCAGGCTATTATTAAGCGGATAAGCCACCCAGTTTGCAACCTGGTCTGTAGAGTTCCAGTCATAGGAGAAGCTTCTAAGGCTCTTGCCTGTCAAATTGTGAGACACGAACTTATGTCCCGTTCCCGTTTGAAAAGCAGGCAGTTCAAGCCATTCAGGGTTAGTGGTCTCCGGTGTGCTCTCCTTTCCTTTCTGAGTCAAGGTTGCAGTTACAGTCTTGCCCATGGAAACCAGGGTTAAAACTGCCTGTCTCGGAGAAGATGATGTGTTCTCTTCATAGATGACTGAAATGGTCGTGTTTCCGTTTCCGCTCCACTGACTGGCAGACAGCCATCGGTGAGAAGATGCCAAGTTCCAGGATCCTGTTGTTGAAATGGAAACAAACTGACTTCCCTTAGCTGCCTCTACGGTAGAAGACTTGAATACAACGTTCACAACGGCATCAGGCTTGACAGGGTCTGAACCCTTGCTGCCTCCGCAGGCTGCCGCTAGCAGCAAAGTTGCCGCCAGCGACATCGCGAGCAGTATGTATCTGGTAGTTTTCACGTTATTCCAGTTCTACAGTTAGTTTCTTCACCCTTACCTGTCCGTTGGCAGCATAGGCAACCCACGGAGTTACGGCTGTGCCCGACCAGGAAATTGTTGTGCCTGAAGCCGTTGCCGTTCCTGAACCAGGTTCGAGGATAGGCATATCCGAAGTGTTGGCGGCTGCGGTAGTTTCCAGAATCACTTTCTTGATCTTCTTGCTCTGGTCAAGAGGAGTAATCACAAGTACCGAGTACTTGTAAACCCTTATATGGTCTTGACCTGCAGTTACAGGTGTAGAGCTGCTGGTGTTCTTGTAATAAGCTACCTTTATGCTGGTTGTGTCTGTTGCGTAGAAGCCGGCTCCGTATGTGCCGTCGGTTTCGGCATACCAGGTCTGGAAATTGGAACCTACGTTCCATACGATTTCATCGCCGGTAGGGTCGTCATCTCCACCCGGATCAGGATCGTCTCCGTCAACTCTTTCGTACAGTTCAGGCATCAGGGCTCCGTCCTGGGCCGAGTCGTAGACTCCCCATGAAGAGTGAGTTGTGCTGTACTGCATATACTTGTTGTTGGAGGTGTTGACAATACCCATACCCAGGTTCCACTCGCTTACATTCCAGTACTGGCCCTCTGTAGGGTTGGCGTCGACATTGCAACTTGTATAAGTACCCTTCATAAAAAGGTATCTTCCGTCTTTCTGCTTGATCTTGTAGGCAGTAGATGTTGATCCTGCAGCAGATGCCTCTTCAAATACAAACTCATTGGCGTCTGTGTTGAGAGTGATTATATCGTCAACTGCATTTACCTCAACCTTAGGCAGATATCCGAAGGTCTTGTTTGCCGGAACCGGACCGGCAGCAACCTTTCCGTCAGTGGTGACGATCAGGTATGCCTTGCCGCTGGTTATCCTTTGAACCTTCTTGTACTTGTATTCCTCTCCAGGAACCGGAGGAGTGTCATCGTCGAGGATAACACCCTGGTTGAAGTCAATGCTTGTTCCTGCCTCTTCGGAAACTACAACCTTGAAGTCGTCCAGACGGTATGCGCTTGCAACGTCTGCCTGGATGCGGAAGAACAGTTCACTTGTTCCCTGAGGTATCGTGATGACTGTAGAAGCCTCGTCCCATCTTCCGCTCTTCAGTCCGTTAGGGAAGGTGTAGGTGAGTTCAACCCACTTGATGGTATCCTTTCCGACATATACGTGGAATTCCTGAGGGTTGAAGTTGGAGTCTCCCTGGTTGAGGTATTTCTCGCTGCCGAAGGTGATCTTGTAGTTTGCGTATTCAGCCTTGGTCTGGATGCCCTTGATCTTGAACATTCCTTCGTTTCCGAAGAACAGGTTGTTCACGCCTGAGCCGGCATAGTCTGAGTAAGTGCCGTCTGAAGCGCTGTTGGCCCTGACGCTGATGGCCTTGTACCAGTATGATACATTAGAGGCACCCTCTCCCTCATGGTTGATCCAGCAGTCACTCTGGTCTGTGAATGGCCAGCTTGTGCCGCTTCCGTAGGTCTGGGTTGCCTTTTCCTTGTCGAAGTTGTTGTAGTAGATAACGGTTCCTGCGCTAGGGTCCTTGTCTGGATTGACTCCTTCCTCGAAGTTGAGAGGAGTTCCGGCTGTTGGGGATATGCTTAGGTTAACGTCGTCCAGACGGTAAGCGCTTGCAACGTCCACCTTGTAGTAAACGCAAAGGCTTGTTGTACCGTCAGGAACGGTGAATACAGTGCTGGCCTTGTCCCATCTTCCGTCTTTCAAGCCGTTAGGGAAAGCATATTCGACTTCTACCATATGGTCAGGATCCGAGCCGATCCATACGTGGAATTCAGAAGGGGCGAATACGGAAGAACCCTGGTTGAGATACTTCTCGGAACCGAAGCTCAGTTCGTAATTAACACCCTTTCCCGTAATGTCTATGTTCGCGATCTTGAAAGCTCCCTTGGAACCGAAGAAGAGATTGTTGGTTCCGGATCCCTCGTAATCGGAATAGTTGCCGTTGGAATTGGAGTTGTTCCTGATACTGATTCCGGAGGCTGTGTACTCCACGTTTTCGATTCCGCTTCCAGTCTCGTTCTTCCAGCAGTCGCTCTGGTCTGTGTAAGGCCAGCTTGTTCCGGTTCCGTAGGTCTGGGTGGCAGCTTCCTTGTCGAAGTTGTTTCTGTAGATGACCATGTCTTCAGGATCTCCCCACTCTCCTTTCTGCTTGATGGTAACTGTCCTGTAGTCATAATCAAGAGAAACTTTGATTTGCGCCGTACGGTCGAAAGAATCGTTGCTTAGAACGGTGACTGTGATTACCTGTGGTTCGGTTGTAGCCAAACCGTAAGAAGGATCGACGTTGATCCACTCATTGTCATAGTCTATGTGCCAAAGCCTGTTGGCAGAGAGCGTAAAAGTCTGTGAAGACGCTCCGGCCTCGAAAACCAAGACCCTGTCCTCGGATATGCCGTCAATATCCAGGAACGGCATGTCCTGATGGTCTTCCTGTGCACAACCAGTTGCCAAAACGGCTCCGGCTATGACAGATAGAAGTAATGATTTGAATCTCATAAGTGTGTGTGTTGTTTATTATTTCGTTATTTTTTTGCCATAAGGATCTCTTTCATTTTCTGCATCCCGACGGTGGCCTTTTCCTTGATGTGGGTGAATCCCACGCTGGAGGCCACGTCTTTCGGGTCTATCAGGTAGATTTCGGTTCCAGGCCTGGTGTAATAAACCAGCCCCGCAGCCGGATAGACCGCAAGACTTGTGCCGATAACTATCAGGATATCAGCGGCACGAACAGCCTTTTCCGCCTTCTCAAGCTCGGGTACGGCTTCTCCGAACCATACTATATGAGGGCGGATCTGCTGTCCTTTCTTGGTAAGGTCCCCGATGTTTATGTCTTCATATCCGATAGGGAAGGCGCTGTAGTAATCGTCGAACTCTCCCCTTGCCTTGGTCAGTTCCCCGTGAAGGTGGATTATGTGTGAAGAACCGGCCCTCTCGTGGAGGTCGTCGATGTTCTGGGTTGCCACAGTAACATCAAAATCCTTTTCCAGCTCAGCGACAAGCTTGTGGGCCAGATTAGGCTCGCAGCCCTTCAGGCCCCTTCTCCTCTGGTTATAGAAATCCAGCATAAGGGCTTTGCGTCCATAGACATACCAGCTGTCTGAGGTTGCAACTTCCTCAACGGGATAATTCTCCCAAAGTCCGTTACTGTCCCGGAATGTGTTGATTCCGCTCTCAGCGCTTATCCCCGCACCTGTCAAAACCGCTATCTTTTTCATAATCAGTTGTTGTCATTGAAGAAATAGTTCCTGAACCAAAGCTTCAGTAGGGAATCGTTGAATTCAATCGTATTCTTTGAAACGAAAGTCACCACCTCTTTCTTCATCAGAGCCTCCTTCAGCCTGTTTACGTTGGCGGAGGAGTTAAGCCCGTATTTTTCAAGCACTTCAGTCTTGGAAAAACGCCTTTCCCCATCCAGGATAGCCCTGATGAGCTGAAGCTGGTGGGTGCTCAGTCCGTAGATGGTGTTGTGGAGCTCATAGTCGTACATGCTCAGGAGATATCTCAGGCTCCTTTGGTAAATCTCCGGCGTAAGTTCCTTGTCTGTAAGCAAGTAGCAGATTTCTGCCAGATGCTGGGTGTACCACGGGTCTCCCTCCAGGGTGTCGAACATCATCAGTGCGTCCTTCTGGGAGCAGACCTTTCCGTTGTCTGCAAAACACTTGCAGATAAAATCGGCGAACACCTTCCTGTTAACCGGTTTTATAGGGATTTCCGTCACCAGGTTGCGGAAGAAATGCATTTCCTCGAATATGGAATACATAGCGTTCCGCTTGTCTCCTGTAATAATAAAGGAGACATCTTTAGCCTCGGCGAACGCTCCTTCCAGCATATTGAGAACCTTCATGGGCTTGTCGAACAGAAGGATATCCTGGAATTGCTGGAAATAGACCACCAGGTGAACGCCTTTCAGCCTGGCGGCCGACTGAGGAAACTTCAGAAGTGTCTTTATCTGCCTCTCTGTCAATGTCTCTTTGGAAGACGGATCCAGCTGGATGTTCT
Source organism: uncultured Bacteroidia bacterium (assembly GCA_902789435.1). GTDB lineage: Bacteria > Bacteroidota > Bacteroidia > Bacteroidales > UBA932 > Egerieousia. The sequence goes on from CADAOA010000021.1 coordinate 15,885, forward strand.
TCAGAAGGGTAGAATAGGCCTTCTTCTGCTCCTCTTCGCTGAATAAGGTCCTGGCCACGCTACGGGCCAGTCTTCTCAGGAGCTTGTCGATGTGACGGATGTTGAAAAGGTCGAATTTGCATACCGCAATGCCTTCTTTTTCAAGGTCCATACCCTTGAGGGCATTGTGCACGATGGATCTCTTGCCGATTTTCGGCGGGCCGTAGAGCAAGGCGTTCTTGTGTGAAGAAATCAGTTTCCTAAGCCTGGAAACCTCCTTTTCCCTGCCTACAAACCGCTGTCCGGTTACTATATCATTATATTCGAATGGCGACAGATATTCCATCTTTTCAATGCATAGGGGTACAAATTTAATCAAAAATTTTGTTTTTTCCTGCCAAATACACTACTTTTGCCTCCCCAAAAGAAAGAAGGCAGTGGAGCTTTTTATAAGAGCCTGCAAGTCAGGCCGCTTGCTGTCAAAACCAAAATGTGTTTTAATTATGTACGCAATTGTAGACATTGCAGGCCAGCAGTTTAAGGTTGAGGCCGGAAAGAAGATCTACGTTCATCGTCTTGCAGACGAGGTAGGCTCTACCGTAACCTTCGACAAAGTCCTGCTGACAGACAACGACGGAGCTGTAACAGTCGGAACTCCGTATGTTGAGGGTGCCGCAGTAAAGGCCAAAGTGCTTGAGCACCTTAAGGGTAACAAGGTTATCGTATTCAAGAAGATTGCCCACAAGGGATTCGACAAGAAGAACGGACACCGTCAGTACCTTACCAGACTGGAAATTGAATCAATCGCTTAAAGTAAAAGATTATGGCACACAAGAAAGGTGTAGGTAGTTCCAAAAACGGCCGTGAATCACAGAGCAAAAGACTCGGTCTGAAGATTTCAGGCGGTTCCCTTTGCAAGGCCGGCAACATTCTGGTACGCCAGAGAGGTACACAGCACTATCCGGGCAAGAACGTGGGAATGGGTAAGGACCATACTCTTTTCGCTTTGACGGATGGAATCGTAACCTTCACGGTAAAGTCAGAAGGCAAGTCCTATGTATCGGTAGTTCCAAAGGAAGAGGCAAAGAGCTAATCCCGGGTTTACCGCATAGAGAAAATCTGAGAAGGCGCCCTTTGCTTTTAGGGCGCCTTTTATTTTGAAATCAAAAAGTTAACCGATAAACGATTATGCTAGAACTTAAATTATTGCGTCAGCAGCCGGATTTCGTGGTGGAAAGGCTTGCGGTAAAGAATTTCGACGCAAAGCAGATTGTCGCCGATATTCTGGATATCGATGCCCAGAGGCGTAGCATCCAGACTCAGCTGGACGCCAATCTGTCCCGCCAGAACCAGGCCGCCAAGAGCATCGGCTTCCTGATGAAAGAGGGTAAGAGAGAAGAGGCCGAAAACGCTAAGAAGGAGGTCGCCGAGCTGAAAAATGCTTCTGCAGCCCTTCAGCAGCAGCTTGACAGTCTTCAGAAAGAGCAGAACGAGAAACTTGTCCTCCTGCCTAACCTTCCTTGCAGCATAGTTCCTCAGGGAAAGACCGCAGAGGATAACGTAGTGGTTAAGGAAGGAGGCCACAAGGCTGTTCTTCCTCCGAATGCAAAACCTCACTGGGAACTGGCCAAGGATTTGGGTATAATAGATTTTGACCTCGGAGTCAAGCTTACAGGTGCGGGATTCCCGGTTTATATCGGCAAGGGTGCCAAGATCCAGAGGGCTCTGATAGCCTACTTCCTGGACCGCAACACCAAGGCCGGATACCTTGAAGTCCAGCCACCGCTGGTTGTCAACGAGGATTCAGCCTTCGCTACAGGGCAGCTTCCGGACAAGGGAGAGCAGATGTATTATATAGGTCTGGACAAGTTCTATATGATTCCTACTGCAGAAGTTCCTGTAACCAACATCTACAGAGACTGCATAGTTCCAAAGAAGAACTTCCCTATAAAGATGACCGCCTATACCCAGTGCTTCAGGCGCGAGGCCGGATCATACGGTAAGGACGTGAGGGGCCTTAACCGCCTGCACCAGTTCGACAAGGTGGAAATCGTCCAGCTTTCCCTTCCAGAAGAGTCTTACAAGGCTTTGGACGGAATGGTTGCCCATGTTGAGGGCCTTGTGCAGGAGCTCGGTCTTCCTTACAGGATTCTCCGCCTTTGTGGAGGAGATATGAGCTTTACCTCTGCGATTACCTACGATTTCGAGGTCTACAGCCAGGCTCAGGGCCGCTGGCTTGAGGTAAGTTCCGTTTCCAACTTCGAGACCTATCAGGCTAACCGTATGAAACTCCGCTTCAAGGATGATGACGGCAAGATCCGCCTGGCACATACCCTTAACGGAAGTTCACTGGCTCTTCCAAGGATCCTGGCATCCATTTTGGAGGATAATCAGCTTGAAGATGGCAGAATCAGGGTTCCTGACTGTCTGAGACCTTACACAGGATTTGACTATATAGATTAAGGAGTATTGATGGCGGACCAGAAAGTGATATTGGGAATTGACCCTGGAACCAGGATTCTTGGTTTCGGGGTCATTTCCGTTACCGGTCGCAAGGCCCGCCTGAAAGAACTTGGGGTGGTCAACCTCAAGAAGGAGGAAACTCATTTCCTTGTCCTTCAGAGGATTCTGTCTGAGATTTCCAAACTCATCAGAAAGTACCGGCCGGATGAAATGGCCATTGAAGCCCCGTTCTTCGGCAAGAATCCCCAGACCATGCTCAAGCTTGGAAGGGCTCAGGGGGCAGCTATCGCGGCCGCTCTGCTGAAGGACATACCTATTTATGAATATGCCCCTACAAGCGTGAAGCTGGCCGTTACCGGCAAGGGTTCCGCATCCAAGGAACAGGTCTCAGCGATGGTGCAGAGCATACTGGCTTTCAGCTGTGATGTCAAGTATCTGGACGCTACTGACGCAGTCGCCATAGCCCTCTGCCATTTTTTGAGCCAGGGATCCCTCACCTCCAAGGCACAGACGGAAGATATCCGTACCCGCCTTTCCGTTTCCGCTTCCAAAAAGGGCTCGGCGATGAGCCGCAGGGTGGGAAAATCCGGAGCTGAGAACATCCGAAGTGCCGGTCACAAATCCAGCTGGGGAGATTTTGTAAAGTCGAATCCGTCGCGGACGATAAGAAGCGTAAAAAGTTCGAAAAACCACTAATTTTACTTTTGCCGGCTATCTCCGTCTAAAGTTTGAAAATTGATATTTATGAAGAAGATATACTTATTTCTAACCCTTGCTTTGGTACTTCTTTTCTTGGGCCAGAACAAGGCGTATTCTCAGAACTCCCTAAAAGTCATGGTTCTGGACAGTGCCTCCAAGACACCTGTCGAATTTGCGACAATGAGTATCAAATACATCGGTGAGACACAGGCCAAGCGTTATGCCCTTACAGATTCCACCGGCGTGGCCATCATCAAGACCGCTCCCGTAGGAAGGGCAAGTGTTCTTATCGAGTGCGTGGGCTACCGCCAGCATACACAGGTTTTTGATGTTCATAAGGGAGCCAATGACATGGGAACGGTTTACCTGAACGGCCAGAATACCCTCAAGGGTATTGTGGTTACCGCAGCAGGAAACCAGATTGTAGTCAAGAAGGATACCATAGAATACAATGCTTCTTCATTCAAGACCAACGAGACCGATATGCTTGAGGAACTCCTCAAGAAACTCCCTGGCGTAGAGATCGACTCGGACGGCAAAATCACCCAGAACGGCAAGGAAATCACCAAGATAATGATTGACGGAAAGGTGTTCTTCATGGATGACCCGCAGCTGGCTTCCAAGAACCTTCCTGCCAAGATTATAGAAAAGGTGAGGGTAGTTGAGCGCAAGAGCGACGAGGCCCGTTTCACCGGCATCGATGATGGAGAAGAGGAGACAGTGCTGGACCTCAGCCTCAAGAGAGGAATGGCTGACGGATGGATTGGACACGTTGGTGGCGGTTACGGAACCGAGAAGAGATACGAAGGCTCGTTCTTGGTTGGAAGATTCACTCCAAAGATTCAGCTCAGTTTCATCGGTAATGCCAACAATACCAATAACCGCGGCTTCAACGATATGGCTGGAAGCATGATGAGCGTGATGATGTCCGGCGGCGGAGGAAATATGATGGGCGGCGGCGGAGGAGGCCGTGGCGGATTCTCCTGGACAGGAAACGGAATCACCGCATCCAAGATGCTGGGATCCAATCTCAACTATCAGTCCCAGAACAAGAAACTCAAGGTCAACACCAGTTACCTTTTCTCAACATCAAACAAGGATGTTCTTGAGACCAAGGACCGTACCACCATACTGTCAGAGACCCTGAACCAGAACAACTGGTCTGATGGAAAGCAAAATACATCAACCCAGGGCCACAGGTTCGACAGCGAGATAGAGTACAATCCAACAGATGCTACCTCCTTTATATTCCGTCCTTATCTGAGAGTGGGGAGTGGAGACTTTGACCAGAGGAACAACTTCTACACCCTTCGTGGAGCTGATTCCACTAACCGTGGTTTCAATTCATCCTTCGGAGACAACAACTCCTTGCAGGTTGGCGGAAGACTGATGTGGAGACAGAGACTGTGGAAACCTGGCAGAACCCTGACTTTCAGAGTTAACTACGCGTTCTCAAACAACTCTTCTGACGGTTTCAACATCTCCGAGACCAACTATTTCAACGAAGGAATCATAGGAAGGATTGACGGAATCAACCAGAATTATCACCAGAACCAGAGATCCAACCAGTTCGGACTTGCCGGAACCTACACCGAGCCTCTCGGAAAGAATTATTTCATCCAGGGATCCTACCGTTACAGCCTCAACCACTCTAACGCTGTGAAGGAGACCTATGACTACGATCCTGTTACCGATACATATTCCATCCACAACGACGAATATTCAAGCCGTTATACAAGTAACTTCCAGAATCAGAGAGCGGAAATCGCCTTGAGGAAGCAAGAAGAGAAATATAACTTCATGTTCGGTTTCAGCGCCTCTCCTTCAAAGACCACTACGATCGGAAGGGGCAGGGATACCTCTTATTCTGTAACCAACTTTTCTCCAAGCGCAAGACTGGACTACAGGATTTCCCAGGACAGGTTCCTCAGGCTCTACTACTGGGGAAGAACCAACCAGCCGAATCTGAACCAGTTGCTTCCTATTCCGGATAACTCCAACCCTCTGTATGTCCAGGAAGGAAACGACAAACTGAACCCTTCATTCTCCCACCGTATCGGCGGAGAGTACAGGACCAACAACCGCAAGAACTTCAGCTTCTTAGGATTCAACTTCGAGACTTCCTACACTACAAAGAGCATCATCAACCAGAAGAGATACGACGAAGACGGAGTCCAGCATAGCAAGTATATTAATGCCGACAAGGGAATCTATAATTTCTCCGGCGGAATCTTCTATAATTCCAAGATAGCCAAGAGTGATTTCACCGTCAACGTGTTCTCCAGATTCAGCTATGGCAACGGAATCAGCTATGTTTCAACTGCAGGAGATTTTGCCGAGAATGAGACCAAGAACCTGAATGTTATGCTGAATCTCAGCCTGACGTACAGGATAGACAACTTTGAGGCAAGGATCGGCGGCGGAACCAATTTCCGTAACGCCTGGTACAGCGTAAAGAGCCTGGACGATGTTCAGACCTGGAACAACAGGGTTACCGCAAGCGTAAACTGGACATTCCTGAAGACTTTCAACATCACAACCGACGTTACCCGCAGGTTCTACAACGGTTATTCTTCCGGATACGGACAGAGTCAGACCATCTGGAACGGCGAGGTTTCCAAGACCTTCTTCAGAAACGCATTCACCTTCAAGGTAAGGGTTTACGATATACTCAACAAGTCAAAGAATACATATAGGAATACTTCCGAGAACTATTTCGAGGATGTTACCAACAATACCCTCGGCCGTTACCTGATGTTCACACTGACTTACCGATTCGGCTCGTTCGGTGGAGTTAGCATGCGTGATGCCAGACGTGGTGGTGGTCCTGGCAGATGGGGCCCTCCAGGTGGTGGAGGTGGAAGAAGAAGATAATATGAAAGCTTCCATCGGGATATTCAGAATCATCCCCCTCATCGTACTCATACTGTATGGTGGGGGGAATTTTCTATTTGCCCAGAACACTTTGAAAGTTGTTGTTCTGGACAGTGCCACCAAGGCTCCCGTGGAAGCAGCACTTTTCAGCGTAAAGTATATCGGGGAAACTAATCCCAAGCGCCACGCCCTTACAGATTCAACCGGAACTGCGGTAATACAAAGGGTTCCTGTAGGCAGGGCTGAGGCCAGGATCGATTATGTAGGCTACAGAACCTATACCGCTACTGTAGATGTCAAAAGGGGCGCAAACGATATTGGGGCGGTCTATCTGGCTTCCGTCAATACTCTCTCTTCCATAACCGTCTCGGCGACAGGCAATCAGATGCTGGTCAAGCAGGATACCATAGAATTCAATGCTTCTTCCTTCAAGGTGGAGGAGGCCGATATGCTGGAGGAACTCATCAAGAAACTCCCCGGAGTGGAGATAGAGGACGGTAAAATCTATGCGGACGGGAAGGAGGTCAAGAAGATAATGATAGACGGAAAGACATTCTTCATGGATGATCCGACCCTGGCCTCCAAGAACATACCCGCAAAAATAGTGGAGAAGATACGTCTTCTTGACCGCCAGAGCGATGAAGCGCGTTTCACGGGCATAGATGACGGCGAGGAAGAAACCGTGCTGGATCTGAGTCTTAAGAACGGTATCTTCGATAACTGGTTCGGAAATCTTGGTGGCGGATACGGTTCAGACAGGCGCTATGAAGGAGCCCTGCTTGCCGGAAGGTTTACAAATACTGCTCAGCTCAGTGTAATAGGTAATACCAACAACACCAACAACGCCGGATTCAGGGATATGGCGATGGATATGCTGACTTCTATGGTGGGCAATACCGCCACCGGCAATGGAGTGACAACCAGCAAGATGGGAGGAGCCAACTACAACTACGAGAGCAAGAACAAAAAGCTTAAGACACAGAACAGTTACCTCTATTCCGCATCGGACCAGGTTATTGAGCAAACCGTGGACAGGGTCTCCAGCCTCAGCGATGATGTAACCCAGTACAGCCATTCCCAAAACTCCAACCGCAACAAGACACGGGGACATCGCTTCAACAGCGAGACCGTTTATTCGCCGAGCGAGAATACTTCCTTCACTCTCAAGCCGAATATCCAGTTAGGCAGCGGAGATTTTTCAAGAGGACGCGTTTTCTCCACTCTCAGAAACGCGGATTCCACAAACAGGGGAACGAGTTCTTCCTTCGGAGACAATTCTTCAGCGAAGGGAGGGGTTACATTTGTCTGGAGACAAAGGCTCGGCAAGCCCGGCAGGACTATGGCCCTGGTTCTCAACGGCAACTTCTCCCGTAACATCGCGGATGGATACAACCGCTCAAATACTTTCTATTTCAAGAACGGGGAAATCAACCGGACAAAAGATGTAGACCAGTTCTATCACCGAAAGAATACAAGCAATGGCTATGCTGTGTATATTACTTATACAGAGCCGCTTGGCAGAAACTATTTCCTTCAGTTCGCTCACCGCAGCGCAAAGAGCCGTTCCACCACGCTGAGGAATACCTTTGACTATGATCCAGAAACCGGCAGTTACGACATCCTCGATGAGGATATGACAAGAGATTACAAAGGATGGTTCACCACCAGGCGCTATGAGATGAGTTTCCGAAAGCAGGAAAGACGCTACAACTTTATGCTCGGGGCTTCCCTTCAGCCTTCCACCACAAAAAGTACAGGGCGTGGCCGGGACACTTCCTACACGGTTTACAACATTGCTCCGACAGCAAGGTTCATTCATAAGTTTGACGGAAGCAGATATCTCAGGGTAACGTATCGGGGAACCACTTCCCAGCCTTCCCTGAACCAGCTTCTTCCTCTTAAGGACAATTCCAACCCTCTGGTTATCCAGGAAGGTAATGACCGGCTGAATCCTTCATTTACGCACAATCTGGATACGGAATACCGGACGGGCAAGCGTAACCGTTACCGCTGGTTCAGCGTGACCTTCAGGGGAAAGTATACCACAAACAGCATAATCAACCGCAAGACCTATACTCCGGACGGAGTGCAGATGCGCCAGTACATCAATTCAGACAAGGGCATCTACAGTCTGGACCTCAGACTGATGTACAATTACAGGATTCCGAATACAGATTTCTACTGGAACCTCTGGACGCGGTCAGCCCTGAACAACGGGATCAGTTATCTGAACGTGAACTCACAGTTTGAGGAAAACATCACCACGAACCTCAACCTGGGTCTTAACAACCGTCTTAGTTACCGACTGGACGATTTTGAGGCTACGGCTGCGCTGTCTTTGTCCTACAGAAGGACCTGGTATTCCTCCAAATCCCTGGAGAATCTTTCCCTTTGGACCAACCGCGCAAGCGGCTCCCTGAACTGGACAATCAACAAAACATGGAATATTTCATCTGACCTTACCCATCGTTTCTTCATCGGATACTCGGAAGGTTACGGCAAAAGCCAGACTATCTGGAATGCATCTGTCTCAAAGACTTTCTTCAGGAAAAGGATGACTGCCAAGGTTAAGGTGTACGATATTCTGAAGTCAAACAGGTCCGTCTCCAGAACAAATGCCGAGAATTACTGGCAGGACACCAGGAACAACACCCTCGGGCGCTATCTGATGTTTACTCTTCTATATCGTTTCGGGATTTGACGTAATTCCTCATCTTCTCGATAAGGGCTTTCATGTCTTCAGGAAGCGGGGAGTCAAAGTCCATCTGCTTTCCGGTAGTAGGGTGTACGAAGCCCAGGGTCTTGGCGTGAAGTCCCTGCCTTGGAAGGATCTTGAAGCAGTTTTCTATGAACTGCCTGTATTTGGTGAAGATTGTTCCCTGAAGGATCTTGTTGCCGCCGTAACGGTCATCGTTGAAAAGTGGATGGCCAAGATATTTCATGTGGACCCTTATCTGATGGGTTCTTCCGGTTTCCAGTATGCATTCCACAACTGTCACATATCCAAACCTTTCCAGAACCCTGTAATGGGTAACAGCGTGTTTCCCCTTGTTAGGGTCCTTGGTTACGCTAAACCTCATCCTGTCCGACTCGTCGCGGGTTATATTGCCCTCTATCGTGCCTTCATCCTGCTCCACGTTGCCCCAGACAATGGCCACGTATTTCCTCTTGGTCGTGTGGTCGAAGAACTGTTTTGCCAGTTTCATCTGGGCTTCTTCGTTCTTCGCGATGACAAGTATTCCGGAAGTGTCCTTGTCTATCCTGTGTACGAGTATGCCGTTCTTTCCGCCAAGGTGATAGGCTACAGCATTTACCAGAGTACCTGAGAAATGCCCGTGTCCGGGATGCACCACCATGCCGGCTTCCTTGTTTATTACCAGCACGTCATCGTCTTCGTAAACTATGTTCAGCGGAATATTCTCAGGGCCTATGTCCCTGACACGTTTTTCGTACGGGAACACCAGGGTGATCTCTTCCAGCGGCTTGATCTTGTAGTTGGACTTGGCGATCTTGCCGTCGACCCTCACGTAACCGGCCTCGATGGCCATCTGGACACGGCTGCGGGAGGTCTCGAACATCTTGGATGTGATGTACTTGTCCAGTCTCATCATAGACTGGCCCTTGTCCACTATGAACTTGTAGTGCTCGAAGAGTTCCTCCACGTTCTCGTCATCGGAGAACTCTGTATCCTGGCTATCCTCAAAAACCTCCTCCTGCACGTCGACAGAAGGCAAGCTGCTGAGCTTGTCTGCAAGTTTCTTTACGGTATTTTTTTTCTTGCTTGAGCCCATAGACGGTTAAAGCTCAGGCTCATCGTTATTTGTCTCAACAGGTTGAGCCTCTTCTGTATTCTCTTCAGGCTGAGCTTCTTCCAGCTGGGTGTCTTTAGGCAGATTCAATGATGAGGTATCCCTAACCAGATCCTTTGCCTTGGTGTTCTGCTTGTTAAGCTCAGCAAGATCTTTATTCAGGGTAAGGAAAATCACCACTCCTGTACCCATTCTGACTGAATTACCGATTGTAGGGCCCGGTTCCTGCTTATAGACTATGGAGTTGAGAGTGTCTGCATAAGTCTTGACGGTTGCGTCAAACATTATCTTATCCAGATTCAGGGAGTTGTATGTAAGTTCTCCTTTTACCCTGTGGTATGGCAGGGTAAGAAGGTTCGGGACTTTTGTCCAGCAGTCGGATGCACTCAGGCCAAGCGTAAGGTCCACCTCGCTTTGTGCCGGAATCTCCGTTCCCGGTGTCAGAGCCCTCGGCGTGAAGGTTGCTCTCGGCCTGTCTCAAGGAATAACCCACTACATCGGGAGCCTTCACCATCATTGGGACCAGAGAGTTTATGGTTATCAGAATGTTGCGGTTCTTCTTAACGCGGGAGCCTGCGCCAGGGGTCTGCTTGAGCACCTGTCCGGCGTGAAGCTGAGGTATATAGACTGAATCGGTGATCTTGATTCTGATATGATTCTTCTTTGCCACCTTCCTGGCCTCGGAAAGGGTCATGTTGGTAAGGTCCGGCACTTCCAGGGTCTTGCCGTGGCGGGTAATGCCCTTAAGCATCCAGAACAGAATCAATACTGTCGCCAGGGCGGCTATCAGGGCAAGCACCAGATGCTTAAGCCACCAGTATTTGGATGTATTCTCCTGAGTTTTCTTGTTTGCCATAACACACAAATATACAAAAACTGCAGAAAATAAAATGGGCTGACCTTATGGCCAGCCTCACTCTCACCTCAAAAAGACAAGTCTAGAACCTGTCCTCAGAAGAAACTGTCAGTTTTTTTCTTCCTCTGCGACGGCGTGCAGCGAGAACTCTTCTTCCGTTAGGAGTGCTCATTCTCTCTCTGAATCCGTGCTTGTTGCGTCTTTTGCGGATGGAAGGTTGGAATGTACGTTTCATATCTTTAACTCTTTATTATTTCCGTCAATTGGGCTGCAAATATAAGATTTATTCTCCAAATACCAAAAAAATCAGGATTATTTTATGAAAAGGACTTTCTTTTCCTGGAAGTATTCATCGGAGAACCAGTCTGTTATGTCTTTCTGGAAGATTTGTGAAGGCCTCAGTTTACACTTTTTCATGGCCTCGGCGATTTCTTCTTCCAGGTTTCCGCCCTTGAGATACAGTATGCCTTCCGAGAATTTGTCCTTGACCCACGGAATGAAGTTGGAGAGGGAGGTTACCGCCCTGGATACTATAAGATCGAACTTTCCATCAACTTCTTCGGCCCTTGAATGGAGGGTGGTGACATTATTCAGGCCAATGGAATCCGCTACAGCCTGGGCCACTTTGATTTTCTTGCCTATGGAATCAACAAGAAGGAATCTGGAATGAGGATAGAGAATTGCCAGTGGAATCCCGGGGAAACCTCCGCCGCACCCGACATCCATAACCGAAATCCCGGCTTCCGGATTTGTCATCCTGGCCTGAAGATCGGGGAGGAACTCTGCGATGAATCTGGCAATTGCCGCCGAATGCAGGACGTGGTGCAAGTAGAAGCAGTCAGTGTCTTTGCGGCTGATGACATTGATCTTTGAGTTCCAGTCTTTGTACAGAGGCGCCAGCATTTCTATCTGCTGCCTCTGCCCGGCGGACAGAACAGGAAAAAACTTGTATATGACCTCTGCGTTCATCTGTTATTCCTTGGTTTTCCTTGTCGCTACTTTCTTTTTGCGTTTCTGGGCCAGAGGACTGTCTTTCAATGCCTCCGCCAGGAGATCCTTGCCTCTCTTTACCCTGACCTTTGTGTTGGAGAGGGAAATATCAAGTTCATCGGCAATGTCATCCAGGGCGTAACCTTCTATATACAATAGCATTACGTCTTTATATATATCCGGGAGGCGGTCTATGGCCTTCATTGTCTTTTCAATCTGCTGGCTGATTATCAGATTCTCTTCAGGAGTGTCGGGAGAGAGAACGTTCCCGACTTCTCCGCTGTCTGAAGCACTGGCATCGCTGATTGAATTGCGGCTGCGCCTGAGAAAATCGGTCAGGCAGTTTATGGCAATCCTGTATAGCCAGGTGGAGAATTTGTATTTTTCGTCGTATGAAGCAATGTTCATGAAAGCCTTGTTGAAGGTATCCATGCAAATATCCTCAACTTCCTCGCTGAGCTCTTTGTGAACCGTGACAAAATTCCTTTTGAGGAAATTCATGAGCGGGATGTAGTACCTGTCAAAGAGCAGTGTAAAAGCCAGTTGCTCACCCTCTTTGGCGTAAGTGATGATTTGGCCCACGTCCATCATCACATACTCTTTGGTGTTAGTGTGCTTCAAGCCAGTTTTTGCCATATCCACATTCTGCAATAAGTTTGATCTTTAGCTCGGCGACCCTTTCCATCTCTGCGCGGGCTATTTCCATCACGATGTCCTTTTCCTTCGGATGCACGTCAAATACAAGTTCATCGTGGACCTGAAGTATCATCTTGCTTTCAAGACGTTCTCCTTCAAGCCTTCGGGAGATGTTTGCCATAGCAATCTTTATAATGTCAGCCGCACTGCCCTGAAGAGGGGCATTTACAGCATTTCGTTCGTTGAACTTGCGGACATTGGCGTTACGTGAGTTGATGTCTTTCAGGTAACGTCTCCTTCCATAGAGAGTTTCCACGAATCCCCTGCTATGGGCCTTTTCCACGGTGTCCGCAATATAGGAACTGACTCCTGGATACATCTTGAAGTAATTCTCTATGAATGTTTTGGCTTCTCCAACGCCTATATCCATCCTTTCCGCCAGACCAAATGAGGAGATGCCGTAAATAATGCCGAAGTTCACGGTTTTAGCCTTACGTCTCATATCGTCGGACACATCTTTCGCATCAACTCCGAAAAGCCTTGCGGCAGTTGCCCTGTGTACATCCTCCCCGCTGTTGAAAGCTGATATCAGATGTTCATCACCGCTGAAATGAGCCATGAGCCTGAGTTCGATCTGGGAATAGTCTGCACTGACGATAAAGCCGTCCTCGAAAGACGGGATGAAGGCCTTGCGGATTTCCCTGCCCCTTTCCGTGCGGATAGGTATATTCTGGAGGTTAGGGTTGTTGGAAGACAGTCTTCCGGTAGCCGTAAGCGCCTGGTTGAAAGTCGTATGTATCTTTCCATCGCGACTGCTTGCCAAAGCCGGCAGAGCGTCTGCGTAAGTGGAGAGAAGTTTCTTGAAATTGCGGTATTCGAGGATTTCCTCTACGATTGGGTGGGCGGAAGCGACAGATCTCAGAGTGCTCTCGTCCGTTGGATAACTTCCCTTTGGAGTTTTCTTGATATCGGATGATATCTTCAGTTTCTCGAACAACAGTTCTCCCACCTGCTTGGGAGAAGAAAGATTAATCTGTGCATCACCGGCAAGAGCCTTTGCCTTGAGCTCAATTCCGTTCATCTGTGATGTGAGGGTTCTGCTGTAATCCTTGAGCTGGGCCGTATCAATTTTCACTCCGGCAAACTCCATCTTGGCCAATGTCCCGATAAGCGGCATCTCGATAGTCCTGTAGAGGTTCCCTCCTTCCGGAGAAATTCTGGCGACCTCTTCCGAGAGCTTGTCTTTCAGGTATATATACAGGACGCATTCTTTAGCCAGGGCCTCGTCTTTTGCTGGATTCTCATCATCTTCCTGGGAAAAAAGATCAATCTGGGCGGGTTCTTCCTTTTTCTCTGCCAGATTCTCAATATCCAAGCCGAACTGCTGCTTAAGGATGAAGGAAGGGGAATGGCTGACCTCAGGATCAATCAGATAGTGTAACAGGGTGATATCATTGAGTTCGGACTTTGAAAAACCTTCGATCAGATTCCCGATACCGGAGTCCATCGCTGAAGCAATGAGTCGGACAGAATCCTTGAGGTTGCATCCTGTCTTGGCTATGGAACTGTCTTCTATCAGGTTAAGTGCTTCAGGCCCGGGAATTCCTTTCCAGGCGATTCCTTTCGGTTTATTCCTTGTGGAGCCGGAGTCTAGAGTGGCCAGGACAATCTTTCCGGAAGACTCGGCGATAAGGGAAACCTCGCTGTTTTTCCTGGCGGCATACTTGAGGGCAGCAAGGTCCACAAACCTTATCTGAGGAATGTCAATATTTTCCGCAACACTCTTTTCTTCAGGAATATAACTGTTGAAATAATTGCCGGACGGCTTATCCTCGTCTTCAGGGAAATCATCAGCCGGCATATCATCGGCCGGCATATCCGAATAGGATGCGATCATCTTCTTGAGCGAGGAGAATTCGTATTTGGCAAAAACACTGTCCACAGCCGCCTGGTTCGCCCCTTGGATTCTAATGTCGTCCAAAGTCACCGGAAGGTCTATGTCGGTCTTGATGGTCACCAGGAAACGGCTCATATCCAGATGGGAAGATGCTTCCTGAATCTTTTCCTTCTGCTTGGCGGGCAGTTCATCCAGATGCTTCAGCAGATTGTCTATGTTGCCATATGTCCCTATGAGTTTCCTGGCACCGACTTCACCGATGCCCTTGACACCGGGGATGTTGTCAGAAGCGTCACCCCAGATAGTAAGGATATCTATCACACTTTCGGGAGACTTGATCCCATAATACGCGCAGATCTTTTCCTTGTCCACGATATCAATTTCAGAGGCGGATCCTTTCGGGAACTTGTACTGGAAAATGTTGTCATCTATCAGCTGACCGTAGTCCTTGTCCGGAGTTACCATGTAGACCGGGGAGTGAGGAGTGGCCCACTGCTTTGCCATTGAGCCGATTACATCATCTGCCTCATAACCTTCCATACCAATGGAGGGAACGTTCAGGGCATTGAGTATTTCCTTCAGCGGTTCCAGTGCATCCACCACCAGTTCCGGAGCCGGCGGACGGTTTGCCTTGTATTCCCCATAGACTTTGTGGCGGAACGTTTCCGCGTGAAGGTCGAAAGCCACGGCAAGATGGGTGGGATGCTCCCTGTTTATCAGTTCAAGGATCATCTTGGTGAATCCATACAGTATGGAAGTATCTATCCCCTTGGAATTTATAAGGGGATGGCGCATAAACGCATAATACATCCTGAATATCTGCGCGTGTCCGTCTATGAGGAAAATCTTGTTCATAAAACTAAATGTTGTCGCTGGCGTACCAGGCGGCGCAACTCTTTTCCGTTTCCCAAAGCTTGACGCTGAAAAGTTTCACGCCCTTAGGGAGCAATCCGGAAATCACATCTGAGAAATATGTTGCCAGCATCTCGCTTGTAGGCTGGAAATCAACGACAATCACATTGCCGTATATCTTCTGGATTTCTTCTGCCAGGGGAGCGTCCTGTCTCATTACCAGTGCGTGGTCAAATTTGTCTATTATGTTTTCCCCCACAATCTTTTTAAGGTCGGTGAAATCTATGACCATACCCTTTTTCGGGGAATCCTCATCAGCGACAGGTTCTCCGGTTACGGTAACTGCCATACGGTAGGAATGCCCGTGGATGTGGCAGCATTTCCCGTCATAGCCCCCGAGAGCGTGCGCTCCCTCGAAACTGAATTCCCGTGTAATGCGTATTATGCTCATCTATAAAATATTAAACATCATTTTTTGTTTATCGAAACTTACGCCTTCAACATCGAACATCTTCTCAATCCTTCCGTTTTCTATCATCTGGTGCGGGGTCCCGGTGTAAAAACCGTCAGAGGCCATGACCCACAGCCTGTCGCAAACCTGAAGGGCCAGTTGGAGGTCGTGGGTGGAAAATATTATGAGTTTCCGTCCGTTTTCCTTGTGGGCTATCTTCTTCAGTAACCTGGTAACCAAAAATTTATTGGCGATATCCAGAAATGCTGTAGGTTCGTCCAGAAGAATGATCCTGCTATCCTGGACCAGGGCGCCGGCTATGGTTGCCCTCTGGTATTCCCCGTCGCTGAGACTGGTGCAGTCCCTTTGTGAAAAACCTTCCAATCCCACCAACTTCAGAGCTTCTTCTATTCTTTTTTCCTCCTCGGGATTCGAGGCTCCGATCCAGTTCGTGCGCCAATAGCTGCTGATTGCCACCATATCCTTGACGCTCAGATATCTTGTCCTTTCTGTAAGAGGGCTCACGAATGATACCAATGCGCTGGTTTCCTTCCTGGAATAATCTTTCAGGGGTTTTCCGTCATACAATATGGAAGTTTCGGCTTCCAGTCCTGCTATCGTGCGGAGCAGAGTGGACTTGCCTCTTCCGTTACTGCCCAAGAGTGCAATAAGGCAACCATCATCTTCACAAGCATTTATGCCGGAGAAGATAATCTTTTCCCCATATCCCAGAGAAAGGTTCCTTATTGAAAGAAGAGGCATCTGGGTCTTTTTATCTGTTCTGCTCAACTGAGGCTTTTACAAACTGGTAGAGCTTGTCTCCCCTTAGTCCGATAGCTGCGATCTTGCCTTGAGGGTCGAATACCACGATATAAGGGATACCGCCAAAACCGTAAGCGTCAGACGGAATGTCCTGAGCGTTTACGATCTGAGACCAGACGATTCCGTTTTCACGGGCAGAAGCCTTTGTATCAGCGAGTTTGTCCCAAACGGCAATACTCAGCACAGTTACCTTGTCTTTAGGCAGCTCGTTGAATATCTTCTTCAGGGTAGGAATTTCCTTGATGCACCATCCGCACCAGGAAGCCCAGAAATCTGCAACAACCCATTTCCCTCTTCCCACATAATTGCTAAGGGATACTTTGGTGTTCGGGTTTGAAGGATCCTGCTGGACGGTAAAGTTGATGAACTGGTCTCCAACCTTAGGCTTGTTTACGGTTTGCCCGAAAGATATGACGGATGAAAACATCACCAGGCAAAGAACTGCCAGAAAAGTCTTTTTCATAATCAAAAGTGCTATGTGGTTTATTGCTGTTGTCTGTATTTTTCCGCTTGCTCAGCGATGAGTTGCTTGTCTTCAAAGTAGTTAATCTTCATAGACTTGCGTACGTCATCCATTGTCTTTGCGGCAACTTCACGGGCTTTTTCGCTGCCCTTGCGGAGCATGTTGTAAACCTCCGGGATATCTTTCTCGAATTCCTTGCGCCTTTCGCGGATAGGGGCGAGTTCCTGCTCAAGGATCTTTCCCAGGAACTTCTTGATCTTGACATCTCCAAGACCGCCTCTCTGGTAGTGTGCCTTAAGTTCGTCGAGGTTAGGATATTCAGGCAGGAACATTTTGAAATGCTCCTGACGGCAGAATGCATCCAGGTATGTGAACACGGTGTTGCCTTCCAGGTGGCCAGGATCGTTGATGCTGATATGCTGAGGATCGGTGTACATGCTCATAACCTTCTTTGCCAGAGTGTCTGCTGGCTCTGAAAGATAAATGCAGTTACCCAGGCTCTTGCTCATTTTCGCCTTTCCGTCTATTCCCGGCAGCCTGTGGCAGGCATTGTTTGCCGGTAGCAGTATTTCAGGTTCTACGAGCGTTTCTCCATATATGCTGTTGAATTTGCGTACAATCTCCACGGTCTGCTCTATCATAGGCTTCTGGTCTTCTCCAGCCGGCACAGTCGTGGCTTTAAATGCCGTGATGTCAGCTGCCTGGGAGATAGGGTAGGTGAAAAATCCCACCGGAAGTCCGCTTCCGAACACGGCCTGCTGGTCCTCGTTGGAAAAACCCCTCATTGCAATCTCGGTCTTGACGGTAGGGTTTCTCTGGAGTCTTGCTACGGTAACCAGATTCATGTAGTAGAATGCCAGTTCCGTCAGCTCCGGGATCATGCTTTGGATGAAAATGGTGATCTTGCTTGGATCCAGTCCCACGCTCAGATAGTCCAGTGCTACCTCAATGATGTTCTGGCGCACTTTTTCAGGATTATCAAAGTTGTCTGTAAGTGCCTGTGCATCTGCTATGAACACGAACATATCCTGATAATCCATAGCATTCTGGAGTTCAACTCTTCCCTTGAGTGATCCAACATAGTGTCCGATGTGGAGACGTCCGGTTGGCCTGTCTCCGGTAAGTATAATCTTGTTTTTCATATTCACATTATATGCCCAAAACTCAAATATATGAAAAAAATCAGCGGGAACGGTCAATCCAGCACCAGAGCCTCCACATAAGCCAGCCCCAGGCGAGGAAAAGAGCAATGTAAATCCACATCGGGATGCTGGTGGCAATGCCCTTGTCCTTAAGTACCTTGTCAAAATCAGGAATGTCCGCGTAATAATAAGCTCCCGCCCCGAAGTCGTGAGCATCGCTGAGCCCCATCCTGTTTTTCATTATCCATAGCGCACAAAGCAAGACAGTGGCCACCATAACGATGGTCACTGTCCTGAAAATTATTTTCTTGTGCGTTTTTTTCATTAATACGCTTTGGTAATCAAAAATGTGTCAGAAGAAGGTGTCATGTTGAAAGTGGTCTTGGCAGGAGCCGGAGCCTCGACAACCTTAGGTTCTGCCTTCTTTCCGTTATAGTTGTCAAGTTCAGGAACTGGGAAGAACTTTCCGCTAAGAAGCAGCCATACTGCTAAGAAAGTGAGGGCAATGTTGAATAACTGTCCGATGATATACAGCCACAGAACCTTTCCACCCTGCATCTTCTTGATAATCTGGCGGAAGTTGGTGTCAAGTCCAATGCTTGTGAAAGCCAGGACAAACGCCCAGTTCTTGTACTGGTCAAGCACCTTGTTGATAGCTCCCACGTTCTCGCTTCCATAAACCGGAAGGATGATGAACGATGCCACAAGCGAAGCTGCAAAGAAACCGATTATGAACTTAGGGAAGCGGTACCAGATTTCGTTTGCGCCAACTCTCTGGCCCATCTGGCGGTCAACCCTGGTTGCAAAGAACAGAGCCACGAAGAATGCGATGAAACCGATCAGTATGTTCTGGATGCTCTTTACAAGAACGGCTGCCTGCTCGGCCTCTTCTCCCAGCGCGCTTCCGGCCAGGACTACTGCTCCGGTCGAGTCAACTGTTCCGCCGATCAGGGAACCTCCCATGATTTGGCTCATTCCAGTCCAGCGGATAATCATCGGCTCAAAGACCATCATCAGTATGGTGAAGATGATGGAAATGGAGATTGCCAGAGAAAGATCCTCCTTCTTTGCCTTGGCTGCGGCTCCTGTAGCGATGGCTGCTGAAGTTCCGCAGACGCTTGTCGCTGAGGCAAGGGTGATTACAAGTGGCTTGTTGTCCATCTTGAAGATCTTGGTTCCCAGCCACCACATGAAGATTATCACGATTGGGGTCACGATCCAGGCGATTCCCAGGCCGTAGAGGCCGAACTTGGCTATGTTGGAGAACAGAACGGAGAATCCCATTATCACCAGACCGGTCTTGATGTAGAACTCGGTTCGGATAGCAGGCTTGAGCCAGTTTGGAATGCCTACCGTATTTGATATCAGAAGTCCTATGATAAGTGCCCAGAAAGCCCATTCAAGATAGCGGTTGAAAGTGAACTCGGCACTCACGATTCTGACTATTATTGCCAATATGAACAGTCCGATAAACGCCGGAATGAACTTGGAAATCTTCTCGCCCTGCAGCTTGATGCCAATGCCGAACAAGATGGCCAGGATCAGGAATGTCCTCAAGAGCTTGCCCCAGAACGCTCCGGCAAACTGCCCCAGAAGAGAAGTCTTCTCCGGAACATCTTCCCACAGATGCCATTTTGAAAAGTTCAGTGCCGTAAAATCAAATGCTTTGGAAATGACTGCAATAGCTGCAATAACAATGAGCACAGCGCCAATCCACACAGCCAGCCAGTCTTCTTTTTTCCACAAATCGGAAACGGTTGTCCTGTTACGGATAACCTCAGGTTTTGTTTTAGGTTCCATAAAAAAAGTAAAAGGTTTTACTATAAATAATGGGACAAATATAGAAAAAACTATCTCACATTGTTCTCCGTGCCCTAAAACAAGGTGCAAGTGGTGGCTTTTACCATCCGGATCAAATCGGCCGGGGCTATGCAGATCTGAAGGCCCCGGAGGCCTGCACTCACATACATCTTCTCCAATTCAAGACAAGACTCGTGTATATATGTCGGAAACTGCTTTTTCATCCCGATGGGTGAGCATCCGCCCCTTATATAGCCAGTTGTAGGCAGCAGCTCTTTCATGTGAATCAGATTGCAGCTCTTGTTCCCCGATGCCTTCGCCGCCATTTTCAGGTCCACTTCCTTGTCCCCGGGAATCACGCACACGAAGTGTCCCGTCCTGTCTCCCTTGAGCACAAGTGTCTTGAACACCATAGATATGTCTTCTCCAAGCTGCCCGGCCACGTGGATGGCGTCCAGATGCTCCTCGTCCACCTGGTAAGGAACCAGCGTGTAGGCTATTTTCTCCCTGTCCAGCAGCCTTGCCGCGTTTGTCTTCTGAATTTTCATACTGCAAGCCTTAAGACCATCAGAAAATATCTCCACTCCATAACATACGAAGGAAATCTTCTGCGTAAATTAACTCCACTTCGCCAGAAGGTCTTGTTATAGGGTCTAGAGATACTAGTATCAATCTACAGTCGGGATGCTCTTCTTTAAAAGCTTTAAGTCCGTTCTTGTGCTTAGTCCTTACTTGTTCACTAGATTTGATTTCTATAGCTACTTTTGCGTCACCAATTATGACATCCACTTCCTGATTGTTGTAAGTATGCCAATAAGAAATCTTTTCGCGACGGCGGAAGTAACCTCTGTACGCTATGATTTCCTGCATAATAAGGTGCTCGAATGCGTGTCCATAGTCATCTGAGCCACGTTTGAGGTTGTGCCTTCCCATCAAGTAGTTGGCTAATCCTACGTCAAAGAAGTAAAACTTAGGAGACTGAACTACTTTCCGTTTAATTACCTTTGTATATGCGGGAACTTCATAACCCATAAGCGTGTCTATCAGAATCTGATAATATGCCTTTACGGTTTTTGCGGCCACACCGCAGTCGCTGGCTATGTTTGAATAGTTGATAATTTCTCCATTGGAAATTGCGGCTGCTTCCATAAATTGTTCAAAAGCCTCCATATCTTGAACAGCCGCTTCATCCCTGATCTCTTCTCTAAGATAAACATCTACATATCCCTCCAGTCTATCTGTAGCATCATCTGCAAGGTAGTGGCGTGGAATCATACCGTTTTGAACAGCCCTGTCTATCTGAAAGTCTGGAATTTCCTTCCATACCAAAGGAAACAATGTTCTAGGTATAGCCCTGCCTCCAAGCGTATTTGCCCCTGAGCGTTTGAGCTTTCTGGCACTAGATCCGCTCAAAATGAAATGCAACCCTTTATTTGCCATCAACCAATGAACAGAGTCAAGCAATTCAGAAACTTTCTGGATCTCATCTACGATAACCAGTGTTCCTGCAGGCTTTGCAAGAAGAGCCTGCCGCAAAGAATCAGGATTGCGCTTGAAAGCTTTTCTTATGCTACTGATCAGCAAGTCATAATAAATGGCATCTGGAAATCTCTCTTTCAGAAGCGTTGATTTTCCCACCTGACGTGCTCCAAAAAGGAACATTCCTTCATCCAGTTGGTTTTCGAGGTCCAAGATTCGCTTATACATTTTCTATTAATTTAGGGAATAGGCGTCCGTTTTTCCTATGAAATTCGGGAACGCTGGTACAAAATTAATAGAT
Organism: uncultured Bacteroidia bacterium; assembly: GCA_902789435.1. Classification (GTDB taxonomy): domain Bacteria; phylum Bacteroidota; class Bacteroidia; order Bacteroidales; family UBA932; genus Egerieousia. Next base: position 37,398 of record CADAOA010000021.1, read on the forward strand.
TTTTTGCAAATAGCCAAATCTTTTCAATAAATATTACTCAGCGATAGATACGCTCCAATTCAGCCTTTGCGAAAGCTTTGAACCTATCCATCCAGTATTCTGCCTTCTCCTTGGTAAACTCCGCCAGGTCAGCTCTGCGGAAGCTTAAGTTCTTGACTATCTTTTCAAAGAACTGTTTTTATTAACTTCCAGAGCTGCTAAGGCTTGGGAAAAAGAAAACGAACTTTTGTTGTTATCAAATAATAAAGATAAATTCGCAATATGAATGGCAATGATTGCATTCATGCTAATGCAGCAAAAGTTGCAGGTTTTAGCCGTTGTGAGCTCAACAACGTAAATAATCGAGCGGGCTCAAGTATTAAGTTGGCCTTTCAAGAGTTATACGACGAAACCAACTTTCCTTGCTCCCCAGTTTGTATCTTTGAGATACACAAAGAAATAGATAAGTGCTTATTTTACAAAAGAAAGAGTAAGTGATATTAGTTTACTCTATGATTTAGGCCTAAATCATAGAAATGATTATATTATGCCTGTTAATAAGAAAGTTATAGAACGTGAGCGTATTCTAGATTCTTTGCTCAGGACTCCAAATGGTATCTCGTATGAGCAGTTGCAGAAAAAACTCCATAAACGCCACATAGATGTTTCTATCCGTACCATAAAGGAAGATATTCATCGAATGATGAAATACGGCAGCGCTAAGTTGAAGTTTTTTCGCAAGAAAGGTGGGCATTCCGTTTTTGTGCGGTATGAGAATATAGCGGTTAGCCCGGTAACTGAAGATATTAAGAACAAGCTTCGCAAGAAATGGGATAATCCTCATTTCCTTTTAGCCGCTTCTATCGTTGAGCATCTTGGAGATTCTATTTCAGTTGAGCAGTTCAATCAGGCTGTGGATTTCAATGTCAATACGGAACTTACCGGAATCGAGTTCTTTAACGAGTTGTTAAACAGTATTATCAACAGGAATTGCGTAACTATTGATTATAAGCCTTTCAGCAAGAATCCTGTCTCAGTGACTGTCTCTCCTTATGTCTTGAAGGAGTATAACAATCGTTGGTTTCTCATCTGCCGCACCTTAGGCAGGTCCAACTATTTTACGAATGCCCTGGATAGAATTAGGAATGTCAGACCAACCCCTTCTGCTACTTATGAGGAGCCAGACTATGAGTATATCAGGGATTGTTTTAATTCGGTTGTGGGTCTAACTGATGCATTCAGAAGGGATAAGAAGATAGAAAAGATAAGGCTGAAAGTAACTAAGGCATTGTTCAACTACATCGAGACAAAGCCTATTCACCCAGATCAAGAGGTGAGACCTTTGAAGGATGGGAAGCATTACCACATAGACCTTAACTTGAAGGTCAACTACGAGCTAATCCACCTCCTTATCGGATTGGGCTCTGGTTTGAAGGTTATTTACCCCAAATCTCTCCAAAAATCCGTTGCTGATGAAATATCCAAGATATCAGACTTATACAATATAACAAGGAAATAAACCTGCATTGTTGCCGAATTTTTTTTGGTTTCATCAGGAAATGTAATACTTTTGTCATGCCGTTCGGATGTCCGGGCGGTTAAAGACATTTCCTATCAGCACTACTATTATTACACACGCGTTATCTGAACGCCCCATCCGAGGGGCAGGTTCTCCTGCAGGATGGTTGCTCGCCGGA
>CADAOA010000022.1 GCA_902789435.1 uncultured Bacteroidia bacterium
TTTCGGAAGGATTGTCTATTACTCTCAGGGTTACAACACTTCTTTGGGAGAGGAGCTAAAGAAGACTCTGGCGGCATTAGAATAAACTTGTGCCGTGAAACTGAGGGGCCTTGGAATCTATGGCTATCTGCTTGAGATTCTGAGGCCTTATTCCTTTTCCGGCTATGATGGTTATTCTGCCCGAAGCCTGTTCCACGAGCTTTGCAATGTTGAATCTTCCGGCATACGCATCTTCCATATTTCCGGAAGTCAATAGGTGAGTGCAGCCCAGTGAAATGATATCCTCCAGCGCCTTTTCCGGATTACGGACCTGGTCGAATGCCCTGTGGAAAGTGACAGGCTTTCCTGAAGCAGCCGTCATCAGTTTTTTCATTGCTGGGATATCTACTTCATTGTCAGAAGTAAGGCATCCGAATACATATCCGTTTATATCCAAATTCTTGAAAGACCAGATGTCTTCAATCATCCGGTTAATTTCATCCTCAGAATAGACGAAATTCCCGCCTCTTGGCCGTATCATCACGTTAATTGGAATCGTTGAAACGGAAAGAGAATCCACAAGTAGCTGCTTGGATGGTGTAATTCCTCCAAGATCTATTCTCTCGCAGAGTTCAATGCGGTTTGCTCCGTTGTCGCAGGCCTTCTTGACCTCATCCAGATTCGTGCAGCAGCTTTCCAGATACATATTCACTTACAAAAAAAGACCGAAAATCATTCGGTCTTTCGTGCCCAGGACAAGAGTCGAACTTGCACACCATTGCTGGCACTAGTCCCTGAAACTAGCGTGTCTACCATTCCACCACCTGGGCAATCAGGGAGTGCAAATATACAACTTTTGCCGGAATAACAATCTTTTTTTGAGTATATTCGCATCACTATATGGATACTGCACCTATTTTCAACGATATATCTGGAAACTACGACCGTTTCAACCATCTTTTCTCCATGAACATAGACAAAAGCTGGAGGAAAAGCTGTGCCCGATGTGCATTCAGGATAGCCTCGGATCTGGCAGTTTCAAGGGGAGTGGAGGTCTCGGCGATAAAAGTGCTGGACCTGGCCTGCGGGACTGGAGATCTGAGCATTGCGCTGGCAAAGAAAGGGCTGAGTGTGGTTGGGGCGGATATCTCCGAAGGGATGCTGGAAGTCGGAAAGAAGAAGATAGAAGCGTTGTGGAAGAAGAAAATGACAAGATATCCGAAGCCGGAGCTGAGAAAGGGAGACGGAGCAAGCCTTCCGTTTGAAGACGGTTCGATAGATATAGTGACAATAGGCTACGGCATAAGGAATTTCGATGACAGGCCATCGTCGCTGAGGGAGATTATGAGGGTGCTTTCTCCGGGAGGGGCGCTGCTGATCCTTGAGTTCGGGCAGCCGAGAAACGCTTTTATGAGGTTTTTCTACAAGCCGTATTTCAAGTATGTGATTCCAGGGATGGCATCGGCCCTGACAAAAGGAAAGGACAAGGCGGCATACACTTACTTCATTAATTCAGTGGAAAAATTTCCTAAATTTGAAATGTTTTGCAGAGAACTGTCTCAAGCCGGATTTGCAGATACGGGCTTTAAGAGCCAGACCGGCGGGATTTCCGTTCTCTACAGGGCTTTCAAACCGATAGGGGAATGATTCTGTTTTCTTGGCATACGTTCTGGCCTGCTGTGTCGGCTATCCTCTACGCGATGAATATGCTCATCGCTCTGTATGCCTCTGTCTCCATGATTCTCAGGAAACAGGATCCTGTCAAGACACTTTCCTGGACGGCGGTTATGGTCCTGCTGCCTTATCTGGGTATCATACTGTATCTAACGTTCGGGCAGAACTATCGCAAGAAGAAGATGTTTTCCAGAAAAGGCCTGGCCGACCTCAAGACCAGACAGGAAATTTGCGCGGACGAGAAGGATGCCCTGGACTCTTTTCCGGAGTTCCTCTCCGGAGATATGGCACAGTACCGGAAACTCATATACCAGAACCTTAGGAACAGCTATTCCCTGATTGATTTCAACAACGAGATTGAGTTCTTCTTCGACGGGAAGTCGGCTTTGGATTCCATGTATGACGCTATGCTTCGGGCCGAGCATCACATTCATCTGCAGACATATATACTGGAAGATGACCGTATCGGGAACAAATTCATCTCCCTGCTTATGGAAAAAGCCAAGAGCGGTGTGGAGGTCCGGCTGATGTATGACGATGTGGGAAGCGGAGGTATCGGAAAGTCTCTCAGGAAGCAGATGAGGGCTGCCGGAATAGAGGTACTGGTGTTCTCACCGGTTCATTTCTTCATGCCGATGAGCAAGATCAATTACCGCAACCACCGCAAGGTCCTTGTGGTTGACGGAGAGACGGGCTATCTAGGCGGAGTCAACATCGCGGACCGATATTATTACGGAACCGAAGCGGGACCTTGGAGAGATACCCAGATCAAGGTCAAGGGAGAGAGTGTTTTCTCCCTTCAGGCCAGTTTCCTTCTGGACCGGTATTTTGTGCTGAACCACAGGCTTCATAACAGCAGGAAATATTATCCTGACATTAAGATCGGAAAGAAGGTCCTGCAGGGGCGTGATATCCTGTCGCAGATCATTTCATCCGGGCCTGACAGCGACTGGGCCGGAATCATGCAATGCTTCTTCACGGCAATAACTTGCGCTCAGTCAAGGATATACATAGTCACTCCGTATTTTACGCCTAACGCTACCATTCTCAATGCCGTAAAGGTTGCGGCACTGGGAAACATAGATGTGCGGCTGATGATACCTCAGAGAGGGGACAGCCGGATGGCCCATTACGGAACCCGTTCCTACATAACCGAGCTGCTGGAGGCCGGGGTGAAGATTTATCTGTTCAAGGAAGGATTCAACCACTCCAAAGTCATAAGCGTAGACGGAAATATGGCTATAATCGGCTCGGCGAATATGGACCAACGGAGTTTTGAGCATAACTTCGAGGTTATGAGCGTGCTTTATGACAAGGGATGCTCGGCGAAGGTGGAAAAGCAGTTTGTGGAAGATCTTGCCCTGTGCGAAAAAGTGGAACTAGAATCCTGGAAGAAAAGGGGAGTGGGCCAGAAGATCAGCGAGAGTTTCTTCAGGCTTCTTTCTCCATTGATTTAGAATACAATAACAAACAATATCAATATGAATAAGAATTATGTAGCCGGCGTAGATATCGGCGGCCAGACAGCCAAGATCGGCATCGTTGACAGAAAGGGTAACATCCTTGCCAGAAAAGTTATCAGCACCAAGTTCGAAGATGCTGACAAGTTCATCTCTTTGCTTGCCGACAGCATCCGCGAGATGACTGCTGACATCGGGCTGGACAACATCAACGGGGTTGGAGTCGGAGCTCCTGACGGAAACTACTATACGGGAGACATTGTTGAGGCAACCAACCTTATGTGGGCCAAAGGCAAGACTGTACACTTTGCCAACGAACTAAGTAAAATGCTTGGAGGTCTGAAAGTTACAATCACCAATGATGCCAATGCCGCTGCAATCGGCGAGATGAAATACGGCGCCGCGAAGGGAATGAAGAATTTCATCGAGATCACTCTCGGAACCGGAGTGGGAAGCGGAATCGTGGTCGACGGGAAACTGGTATACGGCCACGACGGTTTTGCCGGAGAACTGGGCCACACTTGTGCCGTCAAGGGTGGAAGAGACTGCGGATGCGGCCAGAAGGGATGTCTTGAGTGCTATTGCTCAGCCACCGGCGTAGCCCGCACGGCTGTGGAGATGCTTGAAAAATCTAAGGCCCCAAGCCTTCTCCGCAAGGTTAAGAATATTACCTCAAAAGACGTGTTTGACGCGGCCGAGCAGGGCGATAAGCTGGCAATCAAGATATTCGCCGATACCGGAAAGATTATGGGCGAGAAGTTTGCGGACTTTATCCCGTTCTCCGCCCCTGAGGCAATCATCCTCTTCGGCGGGCTCACGCACGCAAAGAATTATTTCATGGAACAGCTTGTAGACGCCATGAACGAGAATGTTGTCTTCCTGTGGAAAGGAAAGGTAAAGGTGCTGGTAAGTGCTCTCAGCGAGTCTGATGCGGCTATTCTAGGAGCATCCGCTTTGGCTTGGTAAAATATCGGTGATATGAAGATAGTTTTTCTTGACGCGGCTTCCATAGGGGAAGATGTTTCCCTGGAACCAATCGCTTCTTTGGGCGAACTCGTGACCTATCCCTTCACCTCTCCGGAGCAGGTAGAGGAGAGAATCGGAGACTGTGATGTTTTGATAATCAATAAGGTGCAGATAAGAAAGCAGCAGATAGACTGGGGCAGGAACCTCAAGCTTATCTGCATAGCTGCCACCGGAACCAATAACGTAGATCTGGAATATGCCGCATCGAAAGGCATTCCGGTCAAGAACGTTGCCGGTTATTCCACAGAAAGCGTGGCCCAGGTGACTATGGCTATGCTCCTCGGCCTTTCCTGCCACACCGCTTACTACGACAACAAGGTCAAGAGCGGGGAATACACAAGAGGTAATCTTGTCTCTGACGTTACCCGGAAATGGGGAGAACTCAGCGGCCAGAGACTGGGAATCATCGGCCTTGGAACAATCGGCAGCAGAGTTGCTGCCCTGGCTGAGGGTTTCGGGATGGAGGTATGCTACTATGCCACAAGCGGAAAGCCTCATTCAGACAAATACAGAAGCTTGAGTCTGGAAGAACTCCTGAAGACAAGTGACTTCATCTCCGTCCACGCTCCGCTTAACGACAGGACGAATAACCTTGTCACGTACGAAAAGTTAAAGCTCTGCAAGCCAACCGCAAAGGTTATCAACATTGGAAGAGGCGGAATCATCAATGAGGAGGATCTTGTAAAGGCCCTGAACGACAACCTGATAGAAGGAATCGGAATAGATGTCTTCTCAAAGGAACCGATTCCGGAAACATCTCCTTACCTGAAGATTGAAGACAAGACCAAGGCTATTCTCCTGCCTCATATTGGCTGGACCAGCAAGGAGGCACGAATCCTCCTCGTCTCCAAAATCGCTGAGAATATAAAAAGTTATTTGTCATCGTAATGACCGTAGATCATCCTCTGCCTGTGGGGCAATGATAACCTTGTAACTCATAACGATTTGAGAAATGAGGATAACTCTTCAGCTGAACTTAAATTCTTGCCTTTCCCCGAAAGAATGTCTTTACGGGCTTCTTCTATTTTCTTCATCATTTCTGCCTTGCTTACCAGGGCATCGTCTTTTGTGACAGGAGTTATCTTGAAGCTTCCAAGACTTCTTGTCTTGAGAATAACATCTTCGCCCTTTGCAACCATTATCAAGTATTTGCTCTGGTTGGAGCGGAACTCTTTGCTGTTGATAATAATCAAGTCAAATCCCATTTTAATCCTCCGCAAATTTATAAAAATTATGGATACCAAAATGGTAGCCATAATTTATTTGTTGTTTAACTATAGGTCAAAATTATCGGATGTGTGGAGATGTGCCAAACCATCCGGTACATTTGACTCTGTCCGCCCATGAAAAAGTGCTATTATAGTGCAAGAGTCCGTGATTTAAGTTGTAATTTGCTTTAATTCAACTATATATCCAAGTGCATTGGCTATACGGAAAAAAGCACCTGCGCTGGGAATTATTTGGTCATTTTCAATTCTGGAGATATATGCAGAGTCGGTCCCTAATTTTTCTGCCAGTTGTTTTTGCGTTACCTTCATTTTTCTTCTAGCCTGTTTCAGAAGCAGTCCAGAATAATATGAAAATGCAGCCTCTTCAGCTTTTGAACGCTGTTTGCTTCCATGTTTCCCATACTTTGAATCAAGTATTTCATCAAAACTGTGAATGCCGTTATTTGCTTTCATAATACTCCTTCATTATTCTTTTAGCTAACTCAATTTCTGAGGCTGGTGTCTTCTGTGTTTTCTTTTTAAACCCATTCATTAGTAAAACTATATTGCCCTTGTCGAAGATAAAGAATATACGGTATATGCTGTTTCTGTATTGGGCTCTCAGTTCAAATATCCCGTCGGCTATATGCTTTACAAACTTTTCTGACAATCTGTTCTGTGACTTGAGGAGCATGATGGCATAATCCACCTTCTCTTTTGCTTTATTCTTGAGTCCGTTATAAAACTCAATGAAATAGTGTTTGTAATAAAGTATCTTCCGTTCCGCCATGGCAAAGGTAATTAATTTGTATGATAATACAAATTTTCTTTTTTTGGCAAATGTAAAATGAAACCGGATGGCTTTCCAAACCATCCGGTAAAATTGACTCTGTCCGCCCTGAGTTATTTGAGAGGGGAATCGGGTTCCTTCTTCATGTAGTTGTATTCCAGACGGTCTACCCATCTCGGGAAGAACTTGTTGAGATATACGGTAAGTTTTCCGATAGGGGTGAGTATGACCTGTGACTTGCGCTTGTAGACTGCCTGTGTGAGTTTCTTGGCGCAGGTTTCTGCACTCATCATCTTGCCTTCCTCCCTAGGTGTCTGGCCCTGAGGGGTTCCGTCTGCGGTTAGGGCCGCAAACCTCACGTTGGAAGCGGTGAATCCCGGGGCGAAAATCAGCACATTCAGATTGTCTTTCAGATGCTCGATTCTCAATGTGTCCAGGAAGCCGTAGATGGCAAATTTGGAAGATGAGTAGCCTGTCCTGGCAGGAAGGCCCTTGAAGCCGGCAATCGAGATTACTCCCACAACCGTTCCCTTGGTTTCAAGAAGGTATGGAAGGGCGTATTTTGTGCAATAGACCGTTCCCCAGAAGTTCACGTCCATCAGCCTTCTGATCACGTCCAGTTCCAGGTCTTTGAACATTGCTCTCATTGAGATGCCCGCATTGTTTACCAAAACGTCTATTTTGCCGAACTTCTCGATAGTGCTTTCAATAAGCCTCTTGCAGTCTTCTTCCTTGCTTACGTCCGTAGGGACTGCAAGGAACCGGCTGCCTTCCTGGCCTCTGTTTGAAAGCTCGCAGAAAGTCTGCTGGAGTTTGTCTGCGCTTCTTGCTGCCAGAACCACGTTCGCCCCTTCAGAGGCGAATTGACGTGCAGCGGCCAGTCCGATACCCGAACTGGCCCCTGTGATTATTACAACTTTATTGTCGAAACGTCCCATTTAGTCAATAGCCTTGTCCTGAATGTCTGTGCTTCCGCTGTAGAAGCCCTGCTCGTGCTTCTTCTTGATCTCGGCCCAGGCCTTCAGAGTGTACTCGACGTGCTCCATCTGGTGCATTTGGGTGCAGATCAGGCGGAACATTATCACTCCCTGAGGAACAACAGGATAAACGACTACAGAACAGAAGATGTTATAGTTCTCCCTGAGATCCACAAGCATGTTGGTTGCCTCAGGGACGGTTCCGTGAACGAATACCGGAGTGATGCAGGCCTCTGCCGGACCAACATCGAATCCGAGATTCCTGAGTCCGGTCTGAAGAGCTCTGGCTATCTTGAAAAGATGCTTTCTCCTTTCATCTCCCTTGCGGATCAGATCGAGTCTCTTGAGGTTGCCCTCGACGAACGGCATAGGAAGGCTCTTGGCGTAAATCTGGCTGCGGAGATTGTAGCGGAGGTAGTTGATGATGTCCTTAGGACCGGCAACGAAACCGCCGATGGAAGCCATAGCCTTTGCGAATGCGCCGAAATAGAGGTCTATTCCGTCCATGCAGTGGAGTTCCTCGCTGGTTCCTCTTCCGTGCTCACCCATAACTCCGAATCCGTGAGCATCGTCGATGAGTATTCTGAACTTGTATTTCTTCTTGAGTTCAACGATCTTGTCGAGGATTCCCATTGCACCTGTCATTCCGTAAACGCCCTCGGTTACAAGCAGAACGCCTCCGCCCTGCTCCTCGGCTCTCTTGGTAGCCCTGGCCAGGACTTTCTCGCAGTCTGCAATATCGTTATGAGCGTATTTCATCCTGTAGCCGATATGGAGTCTGAGACCATCCATGATGCAGGCGTGGCACTCCTCGTCATAAACAGCGACATCCCTTCTGGTAAGGAGAGCGTCGAGGGTGGAAATCATTCCCTGATAACCGAAGTTGAACAGGAAGGCATCTTCCTTGCACTCGAACTCGGCGAGTTCCCTTTCAAGCTGCTCGTGAAGGGAAGTGTGGCCGCTCATCATCCTTGCTCCCATAGGGTAGGCAAGACCCCACTTGGCAGCAGCCTCAGCATCAACCTTTCTGACTTCCGGATCGTTGGCAAGTCCAAGATAGTTGTTGAATGTCCAGGCAAGCATCTTCTTGCCCTGGAATGTCATATAAGGCTGGATTTCACCTTCCAGTTTCGGGAACATGAAATACCCCTTGGCTCTTTTGCGGTACTGTCCCAGCGGACCTCCCTCGTTCTGTTGTATTCTTTCAAAAATGTCCATTGTATAATAGTTTTATCTTACTCTCAGTTTTTGTCCGGCGCGGATCAAAGTGCCTTTAAGTCCGTTGAGTCTCTGGATCTTGGCAACAGTGGTGCCGTTACGGCGGGCTATTGCTCCAAGGGTGTCTCCCTTGCGTACGGTAACTGTCTTGGCTCCCTTTGCGTTCTTGGCGCTGCCCTTGGACTTTTTACCCTTGCCTTTGGAGGCTGTTCCCTTGCGGCCTTTTGATTTCTTGGAGAATTTCTGGTTCTGGTAACGGAAATTGTTTCGGGTAAGTACAAGTGTCTTATCGTTGATCTTTCCGGTATTGAAATCTATGGCGTCCCTAGGGTTGATAGGGTTGCCAAGGTAACGGAGCTCAAAGTGGAGGTGCGGACCGGTGCTTCTTCCGGTGCTGCCGCCAAGTCCAACGGCCTGACCTGCCTTGACATGCTGGCCTTCCTCCACCAGGATCTTGCTCATATGACCATAGAGGGTTTCCAGACCGTTCTCGTGTCTTACGACAACATAGTAGCCGTAACCTCTCTTGTTGAACTTGCTGATCCTTACGACACCGTTCTCGAACGCGCTGCGGATCGTGTCGCCGATGAATACCTTGAGGTCTATTCCGGCGTGGAGCCTTCCCCATCTTCCTCCGAACTCGCTGGTTACATACTTGTATCCAGGAGATGTGTAGCTGCTGACGTCGATCCTGACGGTATCGGTCATTTCAGAAAGCTTGACGTTATATGGATTGATGGAAGCATTTGTCCAGATATTGTACTCCTCCGGAGTGTCTGAATAATCTATGTCTTCTTCGTCATCGTCATCCTCCTCTCTCTGGATTTCCCTGGTATACTCTGCGATGTTGAAAGAACCCTCATACCTGATGCCCTTGTCAGGGACAGGAATGCCGATTTCCGGGACATAGCCGATTTCAGAGTAAATGTCTCCGTACAGTTCATTCAGGGTGTTGCCCGTAATCTCTGAATAGGAGATGTTCCACAGCTTATCCTTAGGCATTAGCAGGTGAACAGGGATTTCGTAAGCGACCTGTGGCTCCTGCTTGCGGAAAATGCTTCTGATAGTTTCCTTGAACTTTGACTGAGAGGCTGCCTCCGGACCTGCCAAGAGCAGGAGCAGAAGCAATGCGTATATGAACTTTGCCTTTTTAAGCATCTATGTTTGCGTATTTTGCGTGCTGCTCGATAAACTCTCTTCTCGGCGGAACGTCATCTCCCATCAGCATGGAGAAGATTCTGTCTGCTTCGGCAGCGTTTTCTATATAAACCTTTCTGAGGATTCTGTGTTCAGGATCCATTGTCGTATCAGCCAGCTGATCCTGGCTCATTTCTCCCAGACCTTTGTATCTCTGGATTCTCACTGCGTTGATTCCTCCAAGCTCCTCTACTATCTTGTCTTTTTCCTCATCGCTCCAGCAATAATTTGGCTTAGGCTCCTTCTGGCTCTTCTTTTCCACCTTGTAAAGAGGAGGGGTGGCGCAATAAACATATCCGTTCTTGATAAGATCCACCATATAGCGGAAGAAGAAAGTCAGGATAAGGGTGGTGATATGGGCTCCGTCCACATCGGCATCGGCCATGATGATAATCTTGTGGTATCTGAGCTTGCTGAGGTTCAGGGCCTTGCTGTCTTCTTCCGTTCCCACCGTAACTCCAAGTGCGGTGTAAATGTTGCGGATGGTGTCGCTGTCGAAGACCTTGTGCTCCATAGCCTTCTCGACATTCAGGATCTTTCCCCTGAGAGGAAGCACTGCCTGATACTGGCGGTTCCTACCCTCCTTGGCCGTACCGCCTGCGGAATCTCCCTCGACGATGAAGAGCTCGCACTTGGCAGGATCCCTGTCTGAGCAGTCAGCCAGTTTGTCCGGCATTCCGACTCCGCTCATTCCGCTCTTTCTCTGAACCATCTCACGGGCCTTGCGGGCAGCCTGTCTTGCCTGAGCGGCCAGAATTACCTTTTCAACGATCTTGCGGGCATCTGCCGGATTCTCTTCCAGATAGTTGTCCAGAGCCTCGCTGACGGCCTTGCTGACAGCAGAACGTACTTCGGCGTTTCCGAGCTTGGTCTTTGTCTGACCCTCGAACTGAGGCTCGGCGACCTTAACGGAAATCACAGCGGTAAGACCCTCGCGGAAGTCATCCGGAGAAATCTCAACCTTTGCCTTCTTCAGAAGATCGTTCTTGTCGGCATAGTTTTTAAGGGTGGAGGTCAGTCCGCCGCGGAAACCGGTCAGATGGGTTCCTCCCTCTATGGTGTTGATATTGTTTACGTAAGAATGGACATTCTCGCTGTACTCGGTGTTGTACTGCATCGCGATCTCGATAGGGATGCCGGTCTTGTCCGTTTCAAGATAGATAGGCTTCTCGGTAAGATGAGTGCGGTTGCCGTCCAGATAAGCCACAAACTCCTTCAGACCTTCCTCTGAATAGAATACCTGCTTCTTTTCTACGGCAACTTCCTGACCGTCGTCTCCAACCTCTATATCCTTGGCTCTCTTGTCGGTAAGGGTGAGGCGAACCTTCTTGTTAAGGAAAGCCAGCTCGCGGAGCCTGGTAGCCAGGGTCTCGTAGTTGTAGACGGTTGTGAGGGTGAATATTTCCGGATCCGGACGGAACGTGATAGTTGTTCCGGTATCTGAAGTTTCGCCGATGACGCTAACTTCACTCGTAGGCTTGCCTTTAGAATATTCCTGTACGAATATCTTGCCTTCCCTGTGGATTTCCGCCCTCAGGTAAATGGACAGCGCGTTCACGCAGCTTACACCCACACCGTGAAGACCTCCGGAAACCTTGTAGCTGCCCTTGTTGAACTTACCTCCCGCGTGCAGGATGGTAAGAACCACTTCCAGGGCACTGCGGTGCTCTTTCTCGTGCATTCCGGTAGGGATGCCTCGGCCGTTATCCGAAACCGTGATGGAATTGTCCTGGTTGATCGTTACGTTTATCTCATTGCAGAAACCTGCGAGAGCCTCGTCTATGGAATTGTCCACAACCTCATACACCAGATGGTGCAGACCTCTCTCTCCGATATCTCCGATATACATGGACGGACGCTTTCTGACAGCCTCCAACCCTTCAAGTACCTGAATACTTTCCGCATTGTAATTCTCCTGCGGGGCATTCTGATTCATCTCATTTTCGCTCATTTTTCCTTAAAATTAAATCCTAGCAAAATTAGGAAAAAATCAGAACTTAATCAAGAGTCCGAAGCCAATATTTATACCCTTTTCCACATACATTCCGTAGTTGATGCGGCGGGCATTCAGGAGGTTTCCTCCATTGACATATGCAGTAAAGTGATTATCAATGACATATTGTGCATAAATACCCAGGTCTGCATAGCCCTTGTACTTTATTTTCCGGCCATTGTAAAGGAAGGCGGAAGCAGGGGTGGAACTGCGGGCGTAAATCGTTGCTCCGACAAACAGTTTTTCATCCCAGTTCGCCTCCGCATAGAAGTTGGCTTCGAACGGTGCATAACCGGCCGGCTTTCCCTTAACCGCATAATCTTCAGGAGCAGGGGTGAGGATATTCAGACCGTCAACTCCAGGAATGGATCCGCCGTATTTTTCGCCGTCTGTCCAGAAGGAGAACTTGGCATCTGCCCCGGCTGCAAAACCTTCTGTCTTGTAGCCCAGCTTGCCGCCCAGGAATCCTTCGTAATGGTTGGAATATACGGCATCCAGCGGATTGCCCGCAAACTGGAGCATTCCCTTGCGGTAAGCACCTCCGAGATAGACATCGTAATCAACTTCTTCAGAAGCCTTTCCCTTTATACCAGCCTTTGTGAACAGCGGAGTTCCGCTTTCCCTGAGGTCTATCATCGGCGACAGGTATGGTGCCCTCTCAAGAAGGGATGCATAGCTGTTAATGACGTTTCCGCCGTCTGCGAGGGCGTAGGCCCAGGTCTTCTCGTCATCCATCTTGTAGGTGATGGAAACCTTCGGGGAAATGTAGCTGTGGTATTTGTCGCCTCCATCCTTGTTGGTGAAGCAGAAGCCGATCCTTGCTCCCAAATCCATGGACACGCGGTTTCTGCGGAGCCTGTAAACCAGAGTTCCTTCCAGAAGGCTCAGGTGATAATCCTGGGCATCCTTGTAAATAGCTGTCTGGGAGTTGATACCGGCTGTAACCATCGAGTATTTGCCAAGTGTAGGCCCGGCCTCGACGTTGAACTTTATCAGGTTTTCCTTCAGTTTGAGGCGGGTAGGACCAAATCCGAACTTGGCGTCGTCTGAAGTATGGGTCAGGCTGAACCTGGCATCATACCTTACGGTTCCGCTGTAGTCATCAGAATCCAGGCTGTTTGCTCCAAGGGAGAATTCAAACTGATTGTAAGTGTGTGAGAGATAGTCTTTCATGAAGCTCTTCCTGTTGAAATTCTCCATATCAAAGACAACTCCCTTCTCCTTGAATCTTGCTATATCCACACCATGGTAGTTGTTGTATGCGTTGCGGAAACCGATTCCGGCATCCATCTGGTGTTCGTCCCAAAGATGGGTGTAGGCTACTCCCGCAGTGTTCCTGACCTCCTTTGCCTGGACATTGTCGCTGATGGCGTGAACCTTGCCGGAAGCATCCACGTCCGCAAGCTTTGTCGTTCCGTAATAGGAATCGTGAGCGGCCTTTACGGTAACGATATCAGAATTGCTTCCGGTATAAGGCTGCCACCACACTCCAAGGGTAGGGGCAAATGGGAACGATACGCCGATTTTAGCCGCAAATGACGGCACTTCAGGCTTCAGTGCGGATGAGACCTTAGCCGATGGCATCGGGGAGAAAGAATAGAGGTCTTTTATCTGCCTGTCCTGGATACGGTAGTCCATATTCAGGTCGAACTTTTTCAGAGTGTCGGAAAAGTCAATCCGAAGCGCTCCTTTCTTTGCTCCGGTAAGATCCGTTTCATAATCTTTTTTCACTTCCACCCTTCCGCCAGGATTCTGGGCGAAAGAGGCTGTAGAAAGCGCAGAGGCAAGAGCCAGCGCCATCAAAGCCTTGAATGTTTTCAGTCTTTTTCTGTTCATATCGTTGATCATCATTTCTTTTTTGCAGCTTGGGCGGCACGGGCCTTGGCGGTTTCCTTTATCTGGGCATCCGGTCCGTCATAGGAAGAGACTATGCTCTTGAATACGGCTTCCGCCTGCTCGTAGTCTTCCTGGTCATAGTAACTGTCTCCCAGGAGAAGGTATGTCCTGGCAAGCCATGTCCGGTCTATATTCTGTTCAGACAGAGCGAATACCATATTCTCCACTTTCTCGAACTTTCCTCTGTCGTATGTGTCCTTTACAAGCAGATAGGCAGCTTCGCCTCCAAATTTGTCGCTTGGGTCCTCTGCGACTATCTTCAAAGGTTCAATGGCTTTGTCCGCATCTGAATTTGCCAGGAAAGATTTGGCAATGTAGTAGGCCATCTCCCTCTTGTGGGCTTTGTCTGCACTCTCCATGAATACAGACGAATTAGCAGTGATTTTGTTGTAATCCTTGGCAAGGAAAAGCATCTTGACTCCCTCCAAAGTATCCAGATGGAAGAAGGCCTCTGCCGCTCCGCTGTAATCCGCTATCCTGGAGAGGCTTTCAGCCAGGTAATACCAGGATTTGGAAGGATTGTGGTCCGGATGCTCGGCGATGAAAGACTTGAACGCTTCTGCCGCAGCTTCGAATTTTTCTGCCAGGAATATCTGTTCTGCCGCATTGAACAGCAGTCTTGCATTATCATCGCCGGAAGGATCGTTTCCGCCCCTTTGGGAAACCCACTTGAAGAACTCGTCCGGATTTCCTTCTTCGTTGCAGATGTTCTGGTAAGCATTCATAGCCGCCTGGATTTCTTCAGGCGAGAGGTTGCTTTCGGCCGCCTTCCGGTAGCATTCCTTGGCTTTGGAGGTGCTTCCCTGATTGGAATACAGCATACCGAGTTCCATCAGGGCCCTTCCGAAATAAATGCTGTCTACAGGATTCTCCACCAGGCTTCTGAAAGCCTTTTCCGCTCCCTTGCTGTCTGAAGACTGAACCCTCGTCCTTCCGAGTTCGAACAAAAGCTCCGTGTATTGTGCTGCATCGGAATATTCGGCGGAAGCGTATTTTCCGAGAATCTCAAGTTTCTTCTTTGTGTTTCCCATAAGTCCCTGGCTGATAGCCTCCTGAAGCGGGGCATACAAAGTGCTTTTTGTCGTTGTCTGGTTCAGGGAAGCATACAGTTTGGAGGCCTGGGCAAAGTCTCTCTGCATAAATTTGCAGTCTGCCATCCTCATCTTGGCTTCAAGGGAATAAGTGCCGTTTTCTCCGGCAAGTTCAACATATTTGGAGAAATCTCGGTAAGCGTTGGCTATATCCTTGAGTCTGAAGCGGGAATATCCGCTGTTGAAAAAAGACACGGGATACTCCCCGGTACCCTTGAACAGCCTTGTGGCCTGAAGCCTTTCCAGAACGTCCAGGGCATCGCGGTATTTTTCAGTGCGGAAATAACTCTCCGCCAGCCAGAAATCGGCAAGGTTGGAAACCCTTATGTCCGCATCCTGTTCAGCGGCATTGTCCAGATAGGAGGCAGCCGTTGAATACCTGCCTTCCTCCAAAAGTCCGACTCCCCGGAAGAAGTTGGCTTTCTGGAGATTTTTCTTGTCGTATGCGGTAGGGGATGATATCTTTTCAAGTGCTGTTATTGCATCCTGGAAATTATTATCCTCAAGGCATTTGGCTGCAATATAGCCGTAAGTCTCATCCTGCTTTGCCTGAGAAGAAGGATACTTCTGAAGATATTCATAGAGGCGGTCCGCATTGCCCCAAAGGTCGAAGTTCAGCTTGGCATAGTTGAAAAAGGCGTCTTCCTTGACATCCGGGTTGAAATCCATCTGTGACGCTTTCTTGAAAGCCTCCGCTGCCGACACTTTGTCCTTTTCTTCTATCATGCAGCGGGCCAGGCGGTAAAGGGCGTTCTGGGTAAGGGAATCCGCATCGCCGAACTGGATGCATCTTTCAAATTTTCCAATGGCATCCCTCCAGTTCCCCTGCTCGTAGGAAAGCATTCCGGAGAAGAAATTATCCGCCTTGCTGAGTTCTTTCTGCTCGGCGTAAATCTTGAAATAGTGTTCGGCATCCTCCTTAAGTCCCAAGGCGTAGGCTGATTCTGCGACAATCCTTGCAAAATGCGCTTTTTCAGCACCTTCGTATTTGTTTATATCTGAGGCATGTTCGCAAACATACAGATAATCCTTCAGCATGAAATGGCAGTCCGCCACCATCAGCGGCGCTTTAGTATGGTCTGATTTGAGGAAATAGTTCAGGGCATCGGCAAAGTTTCCTTCCTGGTACTCGGAGTAACCGTGATAGTATTGGGCCTGGCCGTACAATTTGCTCTTCTGTGGGATTTCCATCAAGTGATTCTGAGCCTCCACGGTCCTGAAATCCTTCATCAGACAGACGCCTTTTTCCAGGAGATAACGGTCTCTGTCATCCTTGTCTATGTCAGATGGCTGGAGTTCTTCCATCAGGCCCAGCGCCCGGCCGTAATCCTCCCTTGCAAAATATGCGGAAGCCGCCTCAAACCTGATCTTTGGAAGAAGCGGGGAAGACGGAAACTTTCGTATGTAGCTTCCCGCCCTGGCCTCGGCTCCCTTTTGTCCGAGTTTTATGGCACAAAGCAGACGATAGCCTTCAGCCTCCTCGTAGGCTCTGGAAGATGTGCCTTCCTCCTCACGGATCTGGTTGGAGGCTTTCTGGAAAAGGGTTTGCGCGTTCTGGTATATCTTGTTGATGTATAACTGCTTGGCTTCTTTCAGGTTATCCTGCCAGTTCTGGGCTGATAATGCTGCCGGAACAGAGAGAAAGACGCAAAATGCAATCGCTGAGAATAATTTTCTGTATCTTGTCATAAAACCGGAAATCCAATTTATAAAAGTAAAAATAATTAACTTTGTACAAATCATTTTTTGCTGAGAAAATTATGCCACAAACACAAGGAAACGGATTTGTCACGTCAAATGCCCTTCCACTGGTCTTTCTGGAGGGCGTTGACATAGTCAACGACGGCAACCTGATTCTCTCCGACGTGAGTTTCAAGGTCAGCCGTGGAGACCTTGTCTATCTGGTCGGGAAGGTGGGCAGCGGAAAGAGCTCCATCCTCAAGACCCTGGATGCGGAACTGCCAGTGGCCAAAGGCAAGGCCAGGGTGGGGGATTACGACCTTTCCACCATCAAGAGCCGCCAGATCCCGTTCCTCAGGCGTAATCTCGGCGTGGTATTCCAGGATTTCCAGCTCCTTTCAGACCGCACGGTGGAGGATAACCTGATGTTCGTCCTTAACGCAACCGGCTGGAACGATGCCGGCAAGATGAAGGAGAGATGCTCCCAGGTGCTTGAAATGGTGGACCTTAAGACCAAGGCTCACAAGATGCCACATCAGCTCAGCGGAGGCGAGCAGCAGAGGGTTGCCATCGCCAGGGCTCTTCTGAACAATCCTGACGTTATTCTGGCAGACGAGCCTACCGGAAATCTGGATGCGGAAACAGCAGACGGCATAATGACCCTTATGATGAAAATCCATCACCAGTACAAGCCGGCTATCATTATAGTTACACATAACCGCACAATAATAGACCGCTATCCTGGCAGGGTTCTGCTATGTAGCGAGGGCCGTCTGACAGAGGTTACGGAAGAGGTCTCCCCAATGGCTGAAGCTTCTGAGGATATGCCTGATTGACAATAGTTTCAGCATTATCTATGGGAAATGTGAAAAATACTTCAGCCAATCGCCGCAAGATTGTGGAGTGGTTCAGGGAGAACGCCAGGGGGGAGGAGAGTGAACTGCATTTCACCAATCCCTTCGAACTCATAGTGGCTGTCATCCTCAGCGCCCAGTGTACTGACAAGCGGGTGAATCTGGTGACCCCTCCTCTTTTGAAGGCCTATCCAACCGCAGAGGCTATGTCCAAGGCTGCCAAAGATGAGATCTACACTTACATAAAGTCAGTTTCCTACCCCAACAGCAAGGCGGACCATCTTCTGAAGATGAGTCAGATGCTTCTCAGCGATTTCGGAGGCAAAGTCCCTGACAACATAACCGATCTTATGACTCTTCCTGGCGTTGGGCGCAAGACCGCCAACGTGGTGGCTTCCATATGTTTCAACGAGCCGGTAATTGCTGTGGACACGCACGTTTTCAGAGTTGCCCACCGACTGGGGCTTTCTTCTGGAAAGACTCCTTTCGAGGTTGAAAAAGATCTTGAAAAACTGATTGACAAAGAAGACCGCGCCAGGGCCCACCATTGGCTTATCCTTCACGGAAGATATGTATGCAAAGCCCAGAAGCCGGACTGCGAAGGCTGTGGTGTGTGTCACCTTTGCCCAAAATTAATGGAAGGCAGCAAACTCAGCGATGGCAGATAAGTTTCAGTCATATATAAAGGAATTCTCTGACCATCTCCGCCTTGAGAGAGGGCTGAGCAAAAACACCATATCTTCCTATAGCTCAGATATTAATATCTTTGCGGACTGGTTGGGGAAACAAGGCAGGGCTTCCTTTGAAGAAGCCACCTCTGAAGATGTGGAAGCTTTCATATCGGAGAAGTTTTCATCCTCTTCATCCCCGAGGAGCCAGAGCCGTATGCTGAGCGCCCTTAAGGCTCTCTACCGGTTTCTCAAAATAGAATATGACTTCGAGGGTAATCCCCTGGAAACCATCGATACCCCAAAGCTGACACGACGCCTTCCGGACGTTCTTTCCGTTGAGGAGGTGGACCTGATTCTTGATACTTGCAATCTCTCGACTTATGAGGGCCTGAGGAACCGGGCCATACTGGAAATGCTCTATAGCTGCGGACTCAGGGTAAGTGAGCTCATAAATCTCAAGATATCAGACATATTCTTCAAGGAGCAGTTTGTAAGGATTGTTGGAAAAGGAAACAAGCAGCGTCTTGTCCCGATAGGGGAATACGCTGTTTCAGCAGTCAAGAACTACCTCCCCGAACGCTGGAATTGCCTGCAGAGGGCAAAGAATCCCGGCCCCGGATCTGACGAGGTTTTGTTCCTGAATCGCAGAGGAGGGAAAATGACCAGGGTAATGGTGTTTACGATAGTTAAAAAACAGGCAGAGCTTGCCGGCATCAAGAAAGATGTTCATCCACACACATTCCGTCATTCCTTTGCCACTCACCTTGTTGAGAACGGAGCAGACCTAAGGGCCGTTCAGGATATGTTGGGGCACGAGAGCATCCTCACCACGGAAATCTACACCCACGTCTCATCCCGTCAGTGGATGAAAAACATCCTGGACCATCATCCTCAGCGATGAACTTCAACCGCTTTTCCGCCCACTATAACCCGATCTTTCCCGACTGTAAGATGCAGTATACCTCCTCTTGCAGATGCTTGATATGCTGTAAGATCTGTTTTGCCCAGCCGTTTTGCCCAGAGCGGTCCGAGGGTGCAGTGTGCGCTTCCTGTCACAGGATCTTCGTCAATGGCTTCTTTCGGGAAGAAGCATCGCGATACAAAATCAAACTTCCCGTTCCCGCGTGCTGTTATAAGGAGGTTGTAATTCCCTGGCAAAGAGGTGATCCTGCCAAAGTCGGGAACAAAAGCCTTCACAGCCTCCGCATCCGGCAACACTGCAACATAATCGATGCCTCTGAAAAGCTCAAAGGAAACATTTCCAAGCACATCATTTACTGCTTTTATCTCAGATACATCCGACACATTATCAAGTGAGTATGCCGGAAAATCCATAAGTATTACGAAGTCGTCGGTTTTCCTTACGTGGAGTTCTCCGCTTCTTGACTGGAAATGAAGTATCTTGGCTTCCTTGAAAAAATGCCTGAAAAGGACGTAGGCCGTTGCCAGGGTAGCATGTCCGCACAGGTCCACCTCGCATCCTGGTGTAAACCATCTTATATGGAACCGCGGCTCTGATTCATCATCTCTAAGACACAGGCAGAAAGCTGTCTCGGACAGATTATTCTCCTTGGCAATTTGCTGCATATCGGCCTCTGAGGGCCATTCATCCACAATGCACACGGCTGCGGGATTGCCGCTGAAGGCTTCCTCCGCGAAGGAATTGACAAAAAACTGGTTCTTTCTACTCATCTTGTTTTACTCCCATTCGATTGTTGCAGGCGGTTTGGAGGAGATGTCATAGCAGACTCTGTTCACTCCTTTGACCTTGTTGATAATCTCGTTGGAGACCTTTGCCAGGAATTCGTACGGGATGTGAACCCAGTCTGCGGTCATTCCGTCGTTTGACACGACGGCCCTGAGGGCGATTGTGTATTCGTAGGTTCTCTCGTCTCCCATAACGCCCACGCTTCTTACTGGAAGCAGTATGGTACCGGCCTGCCAGATAGAGTCGTACAGAGGCCTCATCTTCTTTCCGTCAATGACTGTTTCCGCTTCTTCAGCGGCAAAGCCGTTGGATGCGGGAGGGAGTTCGGTCATATAGGTCCTCAGGTTGGAGATGAAGATATGGTCAGCCTCCTTGAGGATGTCGAGCTTTTCTTTTGTCACTTCGCCGAGTACCCTGATTCCGAGGCCAGGACCAGGGAAAGGATGTCTTGATATGAGTTCACGCTTGATGCCGAGGGCCCTGCCGGTACGCCTTACCTCATCCTTGAAGAGGGAGCGCAGAGGTTCCACGATCTTAAGGTTCATCTTCTCAGGCAGTCCGCCCACGTTGTGGTGGGACTTGATTGTGGCGGACGGGCCCTTTACGCTGCTGGATTCGATTACATCCGGGTAGATGGTGCCCTGGGCCAGCCACTTGGCGTTCTTTATCTTCTGCGCTTCTGAATCAAACACGTCTATGAAAGTCTTCCCGATGGCCTTGCGCTTGCCTTCCGGCTCGGAAATGCCCTTGAGGGCCTCCAGGAAACGGTCTGCGGCTCTCACGCCTACAACATTCAGCCCCATATCCTTGTACTGCTCCAGCACATCCTCGAACTCGTTCTTTCTCAGAAGGCCGTTATCCACGAATATGCAGTGGAGGCGGCTTCCTATGGCCTTGTTCAGCAGAACTGCCGCTACGGAAGAATCCACTCCGCCGCTAAGGCCGAGAATCACCTCGTCGTCGCCGAGCTTGGCCTTAAGATCCTTTACGGTTGCTTCAATGAAGGATTCCGTGGTCCAGTCTCCCTTGCAGAGGCACACTCCCTTTACGAAGTTTCTGAGCATAGTTCCTCCGTACTGTGTATGGAATACCTCCGGATGATATTGGAAGGCGTATATATTCTTTGAAGGAATCTTGTAAGCAGCGTTCCTGACGTCAGGGGTGGAGGCTATCAGCTCGGCTCCATCCGGGAGTTTGGTGATGGAATCCCCATGGCTCATCCATACTTGGCTTGTCTTTGGAACATCCTTGAAAATCGGCTCGCTTTCATCGGCGACAGTAAGCTCAGCCCTTCCGTATTCCCTTGTGTTGGAGGCTTCTACAGCACCACCGCAGGTGTGTGCTATATACTGAGCTCCGTAGCAGATGCCAAGTATCGGAAGTTTGCCGGCAAAATCGCCGAGATCTATCTTGGGACTGATTTCATCCCTGACGGAAAACGGACTTCCTGACAGGATCAGGCCCTTGACATCCTCAGGGATCGTTTTCTTTACGGGATCGGCAAACGGGAATTTGTTAAAAGGATAGATTTCGCAGTAAACGTCCAGTTCCCTGACTCTTCTGCCAATGACCTGAGTCACCTGGGAACCGAAATCAAGTATGATTATTCTCTCCATTGGATTAAGATTGATGAGGCGGAACAAAGATAGTCCTTTTTTGCTATCTTCGCGCCGTTATGCAGAATATTAGGAATATAGCCATTGTGGCCCACGTGGACCACGGAAAGACCACGCTTGTGGACAAGATGATTGCCCAGGCCAAGGTGACGAGGGAAAGCGAGAAGAATCCAGGACAGCTGATCCTGGACAACAACGACCTTGAAAGGGAAAGGGGAATCACCATCCTCTCCAAAAACGTCAGCGTGCCGTATAAAGGATACAAAATCAACATTATAGATACTCCTGGCCACGCCGATTTCGGCGGTGAGGTGGAAAGGGTCCTCAATATGGCGGACGGAGTCCTGCTGCTGGTGGACGCCTTCGAGGGCTGTATGCCGCAGACCAGATTCGTGCTCCAGAAGGCCCTGGAACTTGGAAAGAAGCCTCTGGTGGTGATAAATAAGGTAGACAAACTCAACTGTCGTCCCGAGGAGGTCAACGACCAGGTATTCGAACTTATGTTCAACCTCAACGCCAATGACGACCAGCTGAACTTCAAGACCGTCTACGGTTGCGCAAAGCAGGGCTGGATGAGCCTGGACTGGAGGAAGCCTACCGCCGACCTTACTACACTTATGGACCTTATCATCAGCGAGATACCTGGCCCTGAACAGGATATTGAAGGTACTCCGCAGATGCTCATATCTTCTTTGGAATACTCACCTTATGTCGGCCGAATAGCCGTGGGAAGGGTTAAGAGGGGAGTCCTGAAGGCAGGTCAGGAGATCACGCTTTGCCACAGGGACGGAGTCCAGGTCCGTCAGAGGATCAAAGACCTGATGGTATTCACGGGAATAGAGAAAACCAAGGCTGAGACCGTTGAGAGCGGGGATATCTGCGCTGTGGTGGGTATAGAAGGCTTTGAGATCGGAGACACAATCGCAGACCACGAGAATCCGGAACCTCTGCCTCCTATCACCATAGACGAGCCTACGATGAGTATGCTCTTCTGCATCAACGATTCCCCATTCTTCGGCAGGGACGGTAAGTACGTGACCTCCCGCCACCTTAAGGAAAGGCTTGAGAAAGAGCTCGAGAAGAACCTCGCCCTGAGGGTTAAGCCGGGCAAGACTTCAGACTCCTTTATAGTATATGGAAGAGGCGTGCTCCATCTTTCTATCCTCATCGAGACAATGCGCCGTGAGGGATTCGAGCTTCAGATAGGCCAGCCTAAGGTCATCGACAAGAACATAAACGGTGTCAGGTGCGAGCCGGTTGAACACCTTATTAT
Organism: uncultured Bacteroidia bacterium; assembly: GCA_902789435.1. GTDB lineage: Bacteria > Bacteroidota > Bacteroidia > Bacteroidales > UBA932 > Egerieousia. Next base: position 22,312 of record CADAOA010000022.1, read on the forward strand.
AGATGTGCCGGAGGAGTATGTTGGCAGGGCCATCGAGATGACAACCCGCAGAAAGGGAGCCCTCCTGCACATGGATCATCGCGGAGACAGGGTGCATCTGGACTTTGACATTCCATCCAGAGGCATCATAGGACTCAGGAGCAACCTGATCACTGCCACTTCCGGAGAGGCTATCATGGCTCACCGCTTCAAGGATTACGAGCCATACAAGGGGGAAATCGAGAAAAGGACCAACGGTTCCCTGGTAGCCCTTGAGACTGGCCAGGCCATTGCATATTCAATGTGGAAGCTTCTGGACAGGGGCAAGTGGATCATCAACCCTGGAGAAGACGTTTATGCCGGCCAGGTAGTAGGCGAGTACACCAGGGCCATGGACCTGAATGTCAATGTCTGCATAAAGAAGAAGCTTACCAACGTAAGAGCCTCAGGTTCAGATGAGAAAGCAGTTCTTCCTCCGCCTATGCAGTTCACCCTCGAGGAGATGCTGGAATACATCCAGGATGACGAGCTGGTTGAGGTAACCCCTAAGCATCTGCGCATCCGCAAGATTTATCTGGACGAGAACGAGAGGAAGCGTCACAAGATGCAGGGATAAAACTTGCATTTTGAAAAATAATCAGTATATTTGCGCCCCATTATGGATTACAAGATTCACATAAGCGGACTTGCACAAGGTAAATACGAGTACGAGTTCCCGGTTAAGGGAGATTTGTTCAGGGAGTATGAGAACCAGCAGGTTATTGACGCTGATGTGACTGCCAGGGTTACATTGGAGAAAGGAAGCGGATGGATGAACGCCCACCTGAGGGGTGAAGGAAAGGTAACCGTGCAGTGCGACAGATGCCTTGAGGATATGGATATCCCCGTGGATTTCAGCGCAAGTCTTGCCATCCGTCCGGCTAAACTGGGAGAGGAAACGGAAGACTCAGACGAGTTCATTATCGTGGATCCTTCTGAGGCTGAGGTAGATCTGAAGCAGTTCATATACGATTATATCTGCGTGAATCTGCCGATGGTCTCCAGCCACCCGGAAGGGGAATGTAACCCTGAGATGCTGGCAAGGATAGAAGCCTTGAGAGCCGGACAGGAAAAGAAGAAGGAAGAAACTGAAACCTATTCCCCGTTCAGCGGTCTGAAAGACCTTCTGGACAAAGGGAAAAAGAAATAGAGTGTAAAATTTTAAAATTATAAGAGATGGCACATCCTAAACACAAGATCTCCAAGCAGAGGAGAGACAAGAGAAGAACACACGACAAGGCAGAACTGCCTACACTGTCAACCTGTTCTAACTGCGGTGCTACCGTTATGTATCATCACGTTTGCCCTGAGTGCGGTTACTATCGCGGACGTCTGGTCATAGCAAAGGAAAATGCATAGCACACCAAAGGCCATAATCACGGGCATCGAGGCTTATATCCCTGATTATGTGCTTACAAACCAGGAGCTCTCGACCATGGTGGATACCTCGGACGAATGGATAATGTCCAGGGTAGGCATCAAGGAAAGGCGCATACTGAAGGAAGATGGCCTGGGAACATCCTTCATGGCTTCCATAGCCGTGCAGAGACTGCTCAAGGCCACCCACACAGATCCGTCTGAGGTTCAGATGCTGGTATGCCATACCGTTACTCCGGATATGGTGTTCACGGCGACCTCAAACATCATCTGCGACAAATGCGGCATCAAGAACGCCTGGGGATTTGATACCAATGCAGGCTGCAGCGGCTTCCTGTTCACATTCGAAACCATTCGCCGATTCATCGAGACTGGCCAGTACAGGAAGATTATAATAGTCTGCGGAGAGAGAATGAGCAGCATCGTCAATTACGAGGACCGTACAACCTGTCCTTTATTCGGCGATGCGGCAGTGGCACTGATGATAGAGCCAAGCGAGGACCCGAGCCTGGGATTCCAGGATTCCATCCTCCACGTAGACGGCATCGGCAGAAGATATCTGTACCAGACAGCCGGCGGAAGCCTCTATCCTGCAAGCCACGACAATGTGGACAAGCGTATGCACTTCATCCACCAGGAAGGGCAGGGCGTTTTCAAGTATGCTGTAGTAAATATGGCAGACGTATCCGAAGAGATGATGAAGCGCCACAACCTTACCGCAGATGATATTGCATACCTGGTTCCTCATCAGGCCAACCTGAGAATAATAGATGCTACCGCCAGAAGGATGGGTCTTCCTAAAGAGAAGGTGCTCATTAACATAGAACGCTTCGGCAATACGGCAGGTACCTCCATTCCTCTTGCGATCTGGGACTTCAAGTCCAGGTTCAAGAAAGGAGATAACCTTATCCTAAGCGCCTTTGGAGCGGGCTTCACCTGGGGCAGCATTTTCTACAGGTGGGCTTATTAGGCCTCAAGAAATACGGTTTGGTCCTATAGTTCAACGGATAGAACGGAAGTTTCCTAAACTTCAAATCTGGGTTCGATTCCCGGTGGGACTACCATCCGGCCCTGCATAAAAAATTATGCGGGGCTTTTTCTTTTTTACATAATTTTTGCTAATTTTGAGGCCGTATTATGCAAACTATTCAAATCGTTACAATATGAAAAAGGTAATTAAGGCAACACTTCTGGAGCATTATACGGCTCCTGTGTGTGAATTTGAAGACCTCGAGTCCGAAGGCATCCTTTGCGCCAGTGGAGAAGGCACAATAGATGACTGGGAGGATGACGGAGATCCTATTACAGCTTAAAATTCAGCAGTTATGACAAAGAATTTCAAATCTTACATTTTGAGTGCTTTGGCAGTAGCTGCCATTGCTCTTTCCGGTTGTTCAAAGAACGATACCGGAATGAATGAAATCGGTAAAAAAGATTTCTCTGTAACTCTTACCGGAGCTTCCACCAAGACCACCAATGAGGGTGTGAAGACTTTATGGGCTGCCAATGACGGAATCAACCTTTTCCACAACGTTGCTGGTGAAAGTACCCCTAATTATATCAACGACAGCCTGTTCCAGGCATCAACTGCCGGCGCTACCGCTACCTTCACGGGAACCCTAAAAAGCTTTGATGACACCAAGACCTACAACTGGTACGCTATCTATCCTTATACCAAGCAGATAACCACTCCAGCAAATACTTCAGCAGGTTATGTAACCGTTGGTTCCAGTGCCAAAGGATTCCAGACCCAGAATGGTAATAACAGCACCGCTCACATCGCAGGCAAAAACTATCCTGTAGCCGGTGTGGCTAGTAAGATTCCAGGTACTGAAACACCTGTTATCCAGATGAAGCATCTCTCGGCTCTCGTTGCTGTAAAGGTTGAGAATCAGACAGATGCTCCTATTACTGTTTCCACTGTCTCCATGACAGCAGACGGAGTGGACATTGTTGGAACATACTATATTGATTTCACTCAGGATCCTGCAGTATTTACTTCAAGTGGGGCGACCTATGTGAGCAATAAAGCTGTTTT